>JAGACT010000035.1 GCA_017613995.1 Eubacteriaceae bacterium | reverse complement strand
TGTCATGAAGAAGGCTACCCTGCAGGATCCTGACCGAATGTACGGGGAGTGAGCCGTCGGCGGTCTGATAGTGGGTCACATCGCTGCTCTTCTGGGAAGGGATATCCTGTATGAGGCTTCCCCCCATGGCGGCGTTCATCATCTGGCAGCCCCGGCAGATGCCCAGGACGGGCTTTCCCGCTTCCCTGGCCAGTTTAAGGAGTTCGATCTCGAAAACGTCCCTTTCCGCGTCGGGTTCGTGGCACTGCGGGATCTTTTCTTCTCCGTAATATGAAGGATCCACATCCCCGCCTCCCGTCAGCAGGATCCCGTCGAGCCCTTCCAGAAGTTCCGGGATGATGCCGGTGCCGCAGCAGTGGGGGAGCACCACGGGGATGCCTCCGGCTGCCTCGATGCTCCGAAGATAGTTTATCTTTATATCGATCTTAGCCGGGTCGTCGGCGGTGTTCGCCGTAAGCCCGATCATGGGTCTTTTCATCTTTACCTCACAATTTAGAACGGCCGGGCGCGGGCCCGGCCGGTGTCATCATTTCGCGAACAGGGCCTTGAGCCTGTCGACGAAGGAGCTGCGGGGATTATCCGGCTCCGCCTCCACGAATCTGGAGGAGAAGTAGCTGTAAAGGGTATCGTGGCTCGCGCCGCCCACAGCCTGGGTATCCTTGGTATAGTCCCCGTCGGTGTTCATGAGCCATCCGGTGACTGAGTCGTCCCTGAAGTCCCTCATGACCGTGTATACGTCGGTGAGGGTATCCCTGGTCCTGACCGGCACGAATACCTCCACGCGTCTCTGGGTGTTGCGGTTCAGAAGGTCTCCGCTTCCTATGTACACCTTCACGTCCCTGCCGGTGCCGAAGATGAAGATCCTTGAATGCTCCAGATATCTTCCCACGACGCTCTTGACCGTTATGTTCTCGCTCATGCCCTCTATGCCGGGACGTATGCAGCAGATGCCGCGGATGAACAGTTCCACCTTGACGCCCGCCTGGGAGCATTCGATGAGCTTGGTCATCACGTCGTAGTCGTTGAGGCTGTTGACCTTGATGGAGATGCGTCCTTCGGACCCGAGAAGCCTCTGTTCCTCCATGAGTTCCAATATGCGGCTCTTGAAGCCCTGGGGGGCGATGAGCAGGGTGTTTCCCGCCTCCGGTATCTCTCCGGTGGCCAGGGCGTCGAACAGGGCCATGGCGTCCTTTCCGACGGATTCGTCGCTGGTGATGAGGGACAGATCGCAGTACTGCTCGCTAGTGACCTCATTGTAGTTGCCCGTCCCTATCTGGGTGAAGTATTCCACCCCGTTGGCGGTCTTTCTCACGATGGAGCACACCTTGCAGTGGACCTTGTACTCCTTGAGCCCGTAGAACACGGTGCATCCCGCTTCCTGAAGCATCTCGCTGTAGTCGATGTTGCTCTGTTCGTCGAATCGGGCCCTGAGTTCCAGCATGCATTCCACGTGCTTGCCCTGGTCCGCCGCGTAGGCCAGCGCCGCCGCCAGCTTGCTGCTGGAGGCCAGACGGTACAAAGTGATCTTTATGGAGACCACGTCCGGATCGTCCGCCGCCTCATAGAGCATGTCTATGAAGGGGGTGATGCTCTGATACGGGAAGGACAGCATCAGATCGTGGCTGCGCAGGTAGCGGAAATATTCGCCCTTGTGCAGAAGCACGTTTCTGGAGGGCGTCCTGGGAACGTACTTCATACCCGGCGAAGAGTGCACCAGCGAAGAGAAGGAGATCGAGAAGGGCACCGCCGAGATGAACACGTTGCGCTCGCTTATCGGCAGCTTGCTTTCCAGTATCTCCAGCATCCTGGCCGAGGGACTGCCGCAGATCTGCAGTCTGACGGGCATCATCCTCTTTCTCTTCTTGAGCATGACCTCCATGCTCTTGCGGAAGTCGTCGTCGTTCCAGCTCATCATGTTGACGTTGTCGTCGGCGAAGATGTCTGCGTTGCGGGTGACCCTCAGGGTCACGGTATCCTTGACGGCGTAGCGCTTGAACAGCTGGGGGGCGAAGTGCTTGACCAGCTCGGACATGACGAAGATCTTCTGTACGTCGTTGGCCTCATATACCCTGAAGGCCGGAAGCCTGTAGTGGGATATGATGCCGATCTTCGCCTTGTCGTCGGCTCCCAGCATCACCGCGGTGTATTCCTCCAGGTTGCCCAGGAAGGGCCAGGGGTGCTGGCTGTCCACGATGTTGGGGGAGAGCATGGGCCTGACCTCCGAGAAGATCTTCTTCGCGATGCTCTCGTCGACCTTGGAGATATGCTTGAAGTCGATGATCTCGATGCCGGCGTCCTTGAGGGACTTTGCGATCTTTCTGTAGGTCTCCTCGGCCCTGGTCTGCTGGGCGCGCACTTCCCTGAAGATGTTCTTCAGCTGGGTGTCTGCGTTCCATCCCGTCTTGATGTCGGTGACGTCCGGCAGCATCTCGCTGCGGTGGGTGATGGAACCGACCCGGACCATGAAGAACTCGTCCAGGTTTGAATAGTAGATGCCCAGGAACTTGAGCCGTTCCAGTACCGGAACGTTGCGGTCCGCCGCCTGTTCCAGCACTCTGAGATTGAACTTCAGCCAGGACATCTCCCTGCATATGAAGCATGAATGATCCCCGGGATCTATGACCATGGTTTTATCTCTCCTTAAGAATTCTTGTAAGTTCTTCCTCGACTATCCTGAGGACCTTTATCCTCGCGTACTTCTTGTCCACCGATTCGATGATGTGCCAGGGGGCGAATTTGGTGGATGTCTTTTCGAGCATCTCGTCCACGGCTACCTCGTACTGGTCCCATTTCTCCCTGTTTCTCCAGTCCTCGTCGGTTATTTTCCACTGCTTCTCGGGAGTGTTCTGACGGTCCTCGAAACGCTGCAGCTGGGTGTCGCTGTCGATGTCGATCCAGAACTTCAGCACCAGGGCTCCCCAGTTGACCATGTCCTCTTCGAACTCGTTGATCTCGTTATAGGCACGCTTCCAGTCGTTCTCCGTGCAGAAGCCCTCGAGCCTCTCCACCATGACCCTGCCGTACCAGGTGCGGTCAAAGATGGCAAAGGATCCGGTCTCGGGAAGACGGGTGTAGAAACGGTAAAGGAAGTGCCTGGCCTTCTCGTGGGGCTCCGGGGAACCGATGGGATGCACTTTCATCCCCCTGGGATCCAGAGGATACGCGAGCCTCTTGATGTTCCCGCCTTTGCCGGCGGCGTCCCATCCCTCGTAGGCTATGATCACGGGTATGTTCTTTCTCTTGATCCTGTACTGCAGCTCCTCGATGCTGCCCTGGAGCCTCTTGAGTTCGCTCTTGTATTCCTCCTGGGTGAGACAGGGGCTCAGGTCCACATCCTTGAGCTTCGGCATTTCCACCAGCGGGAATTCCTCGTCGTAGGGCTCGCCGTTGTACTTGCCGGAGGCGAAGGTATCCTTGATGGCGTCGGTGATGATCCTGAAGGCGTTGTAGCAGGCCTTGGATGAGTTGGAGCCGTCGATGATGTGCCACGGGAAGCTTTCCCCGGTCTCCTGCATGAAGTCGTCGTAGGCCCTGGTGACGTCGTCGAACTTGGCGTTCTGCCTCAGGTCGTGGGCGTCCACTCTCCAGGCTGTGCTCTCCTTCTTTCTCAGATCGTCCAGGCGCTGCTTCTGGGTCTCCCTGTCGATGGCCATGAACAGCTTGATCACCAGGTAGCCGTTGTTCTTGAGCTGGCGCTCGAACCTTCTGGCGGAAAGCAGGTTCTGGCGGTATCTCTTACCGTCCCAGTCACCGCTGAGGCGGTTTCTAACGGCGTCCTCCATCCAGCCCAGATCCATGAACTGGATCTTGCCTTCCTCGGGCAGCGCGCAGAAGAAGGGGTGCAGGTAGGGGTAGCGCCTCTCCTCGATGGGGAGGGCCTCATAATTGAATACCGAGCAGTACCTGGGGTCTATCTCGCTTATGAGCTTGTTGATGAGGGTGCCCTTGCCGGCGGCGGAATATCCCTCCACCAGAACTATGACGGGCAGCTTTTCCGTGGTGAGCCTCTGAAGGCTGCCGCTGAGGTAATCCTGCAGCTCGGAAATCTTTTCCTTCCTTTCTTCCTTTGAAAGGCCGTCGTCCTCGAATACGTGATCTTTGAGCATATATCTCCTCCGATGTATATTTTGTCGTTTTTTCTCCAATTTAGTATTATACCATGTATTGGGCTCAGTGAAGAATAAAATCGCCGGGGCATGAAAAAACCGTCCCGGAAGGGACGGCCTCATAATTATAATATCAGCTCAGATCGTGCACCATGTCGTTGAGCCAGAAATCGCGCCTCAGCATCGAAAGGCCTATGACGAGCTTTATGACGTCGATGGCCCTGACCAGAAAGAACATGCCCAGCACGTCCATGGAGGTGAAGCGGGACAGACAGTAGGCCAGGCTCACCGGGACCACCCAGGTATAGAAGCTGTCGAACAGGAAGGTGATGACGGTCTTTCCTCCGGAACGGATCGTGAAGTACACGGCGGTGATGACCGCCCCCATGGGGAAGTATACCGCTTCGAGCCTCAGCAGGGAAGAGGCGAGGGTCCTGACGCTGTCCTCCACGTTGTAGAGCCTGGGTATGGCACCGGAGAAGGCGAAAAGCACAGCCGCCACGGCGGTATTGGCCGCCAGGGCCGTGAAGATGAGTTTCGTGTCCAGCTCCCGGGCCGCCTGTTTGTCCCCGCTTCCCAGGGCCTGCCCCACCATGATGGATATGGCGGTGCCGGAGGCCATCATGACGATGGCGAACAGGTTCGAGATGGTCATGGTGATGTTCACCGCGGCCACAGAGGAAAGGCCCCTGGTGGAATAGCACTGGTTTATAACCGTCATGCCCAGGCTCCAGAGGAACTCGTTGGCGAACAGGGGAGTGCCCACCTTTACGATCCGAAGAGCGAGACTGCCGGGGATCCGAAGGCTTCCGAGGGCTCCTCTGAAAAAGGGGCAGCGTTCGGCGTGGGTGAGCACCCAGGTGAGCACCACACAGAGCTCCACGAACCTGGAGACCACGGTGGCCACGTCGGCTCCTCTAACTTCCAGCCTCGGAAGGCCCAGGCGGCCGAAGATAAGCCAGTAGTTTAAAACCAGGTTCACCAGGATGGCGGTGACG
>JAGACT010000034.1 GCA_017613995.1 Eubacteriaceae bacterium | reverse complement strand
TTCGTCAGCAGCATCCTGTCCCTCGTGGTCACCTTCGCGCCGGACAGGGCAAAGAACATCATGTTCTGGACCATGGGATCCCTGGCTTCAACCAACTTTACCGACGCACTTCTGCTGCTGACATCGATCATAATCTTCGGCGGAGTGCTACTGTCCCTTTCGAGGGAACTCAACGCCTTTGCCGTGGGTGAGCAGAACGCACTTCACGTGGGCGTCGACGTAAAGAAAGTCAAACTGGTGGTGCTGATAAGCGTATCCGCCCTGATCGGCGTTTGCGTGTCCATCGGCGGAACCATCGGTTTCGTGGGTCTCGTCATTCCGCATATGACCAGGCTGGTGGTGGGCCCGAACCATAAAAAACTGATGCCGGCCTGCGTATTCGTCGGGGCGTCCTTCCTTATGCTGGCGGACCTGGTGGCCCGCATCATCCTCAAGCCCAGGGAACTGCCCATAGGCGTAGTCACCTCCTTTATAGGATCCATAACCTTCATCTACATCTTCTACAATACGAGGAGGCAGAAATGAGCGCTGTCCTTGAAGTTAAAGACCTGGGTGTCAGTTTCGGTGACTACAGCATAGTGAGGAACGTGAGCTTCACGGTGAATGAAGGCGAATGGGTGATCCTCGCCGGGCCCAACGGAGCGGGAAAAAGCACGGTGGTCAACGCCGTGAGCAAGCTTACCGACTTTACGGGAACGGTCCTTCTGTCCGGCAGGGACATAAGGGGGATCAAGCATACGGAATTCGCCCGCACAGTCAGCGTCCTTTCCCAGTATCACTATGTATCCTATCCCTTTACAGTCAGGGAGGTGGTGAGCCTGGGAAGATACAGCCATACGAAAGGATTTCTGAATTCGTCGTCGGACGAGCAGGGCGAGGAGTTCATCGAAAAGGCAATGGAAGAGACAGGAGTGAGCCATCTGGCGGACAAGAGCGTCCTCCAGCTTTCCGGCGGAGAGCTGCAGAGAACATTTTTGGCGCAGATCTTTGCCCAGGACCCTAAGCTCCTTATCCTGGACGAACCCACGAACCATCTGGATCTGGTCTATCAGAAGCAGATTTTCGAACTGATCGGCCGGTGGATAAAGGGCAGCGGACGCGCCGTGGTTGCCGTTGTCCACGATCTGTCCCTGGCGAAAGCCAACGGCACCCACGCCGTCCTTATGAACAGGGGGGAGATAGTCACCAGGGGACCGATACACGAAGTTTTTTCCAGGGAGAACCTGAACAGCGTGTATCAGCTTGACGTTTACAAATGGATGAAGGAAATGTACAGCCAGTGGGACGAACAGTGAGGATCAGAAAAGCCGACGTGATACTGATCGCTGTCCTGATAGCGGCAGCGGCGGCCCTGTGGGCGGTAACGGAACTGACCGCGGAGGCAGGCAGCAGCATCACAGTATCGGTGGACGGAGAGGTGAAATGGACTCTTCCCCTGGATGAGGATACCGTCATGCGCATAGAATACCCCGGTGGCGGCTACAACATGCTCGTGGTGGAAAACGGCACGGCGCAGGTCTGCGAAGCGGACTGTCCCGACCTGAAATGCGTTCACATGAAGAAGATCAGCCGTGACGGGGAGTGCATCATATGTCTGCCCCACAAACTGGTCATCCAGGTCCATTCCTCCGAAAAAAGCGACGTGGACACCATTGCACAGTAGCGGAAAACAAAACGATCACAGCGGAACATCCGCTGTTTTTTTGTTCTTTTCGTCGCGTGGGGGGTAAAAAGAATATTGCCTATAAAAGAAGTATTAATTATAATAAAAAGAGCGGGCCCGGAGGGCCCGGGTACGGACGCCGCCCAGGCGGACATGACCGTACACGTATCAGCAGTCATTACAGGAGGTATAAAAATGCTTACTATCAACAAAGGGATAAATGAAGGAACCGCAGTGTTCACGCTGGAGGGGAGACTCGATACCAATACGTCCCCCGACCTGGAAAAGGAGCTCAATGAGAACCTGGAGGGGATAACCGATCTGACCATGGACTTTGCCTCGCTGGATTATATTTCTTCCGCGGGACTCAGGGTCCTGCTTTCCACCCAGAAGGCAATGGCAAAGAAGGGCGAACTGAAGGTGACAAATGTCAACGATACCATCATGGACATTTTTGAGATGACCGGCTTCACGGAGATACTCTCTATCGTTCCCGCTTCAAAGGAAGCAGGCAGGGAGGAATAAGACCCAAGGGCCCCGGGGCCCCGATGAGAATTCTATGACCGGGAGAAGCTTATGCAGAATGTCACAGAACAACACAACGGCGTGAAAAACGAGCGGAAAAGCCTTTCCGTCATGATCGCCAGAAAAACGATCAGGGGCTGCGTGATCCTGGGGATCATCGCCCTGATCCTGGGAATGTATTTCAATACCATCTCCTGCGGGAGGCAGTACATCTCCCTGGCCTGCAATACGGCAAAACAGGCGGCGATCAATGTGGAGCACGGCGCGGATGCCGTTTCACTGGCCAACAGGGTTATGGAAATATACCGTTCTCTGAGCGAGGAGGACAGACAGAAGGTCGGAACGGATGAGTACCGGGCCTTTTTCGGAGAGATCAGCTCGGATCCCGAATACGAGAACATCTTGGACATACTGAAGGGGTATCTTGACAACAGCGACGTTTACGATGTCTACCTGGCCATGTACGACGCTCAGAGCTGTACCATGGTGTACATGGCGGATCCGGAGGAACAGGACAGGCTCTATCCCGGCGAATGGGAGAGCGTAACGGAAAAGGGAATGATGAAATTCCTGAACTGGGACGGGGAAGGGCAGCTTTACGATATAGACCGCACCAGCAACTACGGCTGGCTGTGCACCGCGGGCATCCCCGTAAAGGACGAAAACGGGCAGACCGTCGCCTTCGTCCTGACGGATATCTCCCTGATGAATCTCTGGCACGGCATGAAGGGCTTCGCCCTGAACTTCATGGTGCTGATGACGGTGCTGATACTGATCGTGACCCAGCTTATGCACAGATTCATCAATAAGAACCTGGTGGAGCCCGTCGGAGCGGTCTGCGATGCGGCCCAGAACTACGTTAAGGACCGCAGGGAGGGAAAGAACGAGACAGACCACTTCGCGAACATCGAAACGGGCAGCGGAAACGAGATAGAGGAGCTTGCCCTGGCCATGGCCGAAATGGAAAGAGACATCTCCGAATACGAAGACAATCTGACCAGGGTCACAGCGGAAAACGAAAAGATCAACACGGAGCTCTCTCTGGCGAGCCGCCTGCAGGAGGCCTTCATACCCCATGAATTCCCGGCGTTCCCCGGCAGGGACGAGTTCGAACTGTACGGGATAATGAACCCCGCCAGGGAAGTGGGAGGGGATTTCTACGATTTCTTCCTCATCGACGGGGATCATCTGGGTCTTCTGATGGCGGACGTGTCCGGAAAGGGCGTGCCCGCGGCCCTGTTCATGATGGTGGCCAAGATCATCCTGCAGAGCTGTGCCATGCTGGGGCTTTCTCCCGGAGAGATACTTGAAAAGACCAACCAGGCCATATGCTCCAACAATCAGGAGGACATGTTCGTCACCGTATGGGTGGGGATCCTGGAGATATCCACCGGTATACTGACGGCAGCCAATGCCGGTCATGAGTATCCGGTGATAATGCATCCCGGAGGAGAATTCGAAGTCCTGAAGGATAAGCACGGTTTCATCATCGGCGGCATGGCGGAATCGGTTTATACCGAATACCGGCTCACGCTGGAACCCGGCAGCAAGCTGTTCCTGTACACGGACGGCGTGCCGGAAGCGACTGATTCCGAAGACGGGATGTTCGGCATGAAGCGAATGCTGGACGCGCTGAATTCGGATAAGGAGGCGTCTCCCAGACAGGTGCTGGAAAACGTCGCCGCGGCGGTGGACAGGTTCGTATACAATGCGGAGCAGTTCGATGACCTGACTATGCTCTGTATGAAATACAACGGGAAAAACATCTAAATCCGGAGTGCTTTTCCCCCCGGGGGGAGGACGCATTCACGAAAGGAAGTCATAAAATGAAAATAGAGCTTAAAGGCCGGATCGATTCAAACAACGCGGCAGCGGTCGAGAAGGAGCTTCTGGATCAGCTGTCGGCGGGCGGCGCACAGGACGTGGAGATAGACGCGGATGAGCTGGAGTATATATCCAGTGCCGGCCTCAGGGTGATCCTGAGGATAAGGAAGAATTATCCGACGATGAAGATAGTGAACGTCAGCTCCGAGGTGTACGAGATACTGGAGATGACGGGATTCACGGAAATGATGAGCGTGGAAAAGGCATACCGGAGAGTCAGCATCGAAGGCTGCGAGGAGATAGGCCGCGGCGCCAACGGCGTCGTATACCGGATAGACCAGGACAACGTGGTGAAGGTATACTTCGATGCGGGCGGACTGGAGGACATACAGCATGAAAGGGAGCTGACAAAGCTCGCCCTCATCCTCGGACTGCCCACCGCCATCTCCTACGACGTGGTGAAGGTGGGAGACAGCTACGGTTCCGTTTTCGAACTGCTCAACGCCAGATCCTTCTCAAAGATACTGGCGACGGAGCCCGAGAAGATGGACTGGTGCGTGAAGGAATACGTGGATATGCTCAAAAGGATCCACTCCATCGAGGTGCCGGAAGGAAAACTGCCGGACGCCAGGGAAATCGCCATTGACTGGGTGGATTACGTATATCCGCTTATGCCCGAGGACAAGGCGAAAAAGCTCAGGGCCCTGATAGAGGAGATCCCCAAGGACAACCACATGATCCACGGGGACTACCATACGAAGAACGTGGAGCTGTGCAACGACGAGGTCCTGCTCATAGATATGGATACCCTTTCGATGGGACATCCGATAATTGAGCTGGCCTGCATATTCAACGCCTTCATCGGATATTCGGAATACGACCATGACGAGATCCTTTCCTTCCAGGGCTTCGACCACGAGACGGCGGTCAGATTCTTCTACAAAGTCATGTCGGAGTACCTGGGGACCACCTGCCAGACCAAGATAAACGAGGTCGTCGACAAGGCCCGGGTGATAGGATACACCCGTATGTACCGGCGCTCCCACAGGAGGAACCTGATGGCGACGGAAAAGGGAAAGGCCGAAGCGGAGCAGTGGATGAGCGAGCTGCTGGAGCTCCTCGATCGGACGGATACCCTTCTATACTCCCTTAACGAACTGGATATAGAAGCCGAAGCGGACAATCTCACCGAGGTGCAGACCTTCGTTGAGGAGTGCCTCGCGAAGACGGACTGCTCCCCGAAGGCGATGATGCAGATCAACGTGGCTGTGGAGGAGATATTCGTGAATATCGCCAGCTACGCCTACGCCCCCGACAAGGGAAGAGCGGTGGTCCGGGTGGAGGTATCCGGCGATCCTGTCTGCGTTACCATAACCTTCATAGATCACGGCATCCCCTATGATCCCCTCCAGAGGCAGGATCCCGACGTCACCAAGCCCGCAGAGGACAGAGAGATCGGCGGACTGGGCATTTTCCTGACCAGGAAGATCATGGACGACCTGTCATATGAATATGCTGACGGGAAAAATATTCTGACACTCAAAAAGAATCTGGAGGAAGGCGAGTGATCCCAGGTGGAAAAAGAGTTTAACCGGATCGATCTTCACATGCATACCAGCATCTCCGACGGTACCTACACACCGGAGGAGATGCTTTCGATGGTCACAGAGGCGGGGATGGACATATTCTCCATCACGGACCATGATTCCATAAAGGCATCGGGAATAATACCCGGACTCCTGAAGGAGGACAGCCCCGTGTTCATCCCCGGAGCCGAATTCTCCTGCCGGGACGAAAACGGCAAGTACCATATCCTGGGTTATTCCTACGACCCCGATTCGGCTCCCATGAGGAAGCTCGTCAGCACGGGGCACGGCATGAGGATGACGAAGCTGGACTCCCGGCTCAGGTTTCTGAAGCAGACCTTCGGGATCACGTTCCCGGAGAAGGAAGTGATCGCCCTCAGGGCCATGGACAACCCGGGGAAGCCCCATCTGGGGAACCTGATGGTAAGATACGGCTATGCATCCAGCAAGGAAGAGGCGATCACGGAGTTCCTTAACAAGATGAAGTCTTCCAGTGACTACATCCGTCCGGAAACCGCCATAGAGAGCATCCTCGCCGGCGGAGGGATCCCGGTACTGGCCCATCCGGCCTACGGCAGCGGTGACGAGCTGATTCTGGGGGATGAAATGGAGGAGAGACTCACGCGGCTGTGCGGATTCGGCCTGATGGGAGTCGAGGCGTTCTATTCGGGATTCACCAAAAAGATAAGGGACGAGATGCTGGATTTTGCGGACCGCTTCGATCTGTACGTGACCGCGGGAAGCGACTGTCACGGGAAAAACAAACTGATCGAAATAGGAGACACCGGCCTGGACGAGGTGGATGAGATCCCCTCCCGGCTCAGGGAATTCCTCGGTGACGCCACGCAAAGGAGCGGCAGAAAATGACTTACGACTACACCTGGGATCCGTCCTCCTTCGTGGTACTGGCGGAATACATCCCGTCCATAATACAGGAGATAAGGTACTATTCCACCTATAACTTCATCGGAGAACGCATCGACGGATATGAGGAGCCCTGCGCGCTGCTTACGATAGAGGCAGCACGGGCCCTGAAAAGCGTCAGCAGCGAGATGCTGGTCCGGGGCTACCGCCTCAAGATATTCGACGCATACCGTCCCGCCTGCGCGGTAAAACACTTCGTGCTGTGGGGCATCGAGGACACGGACATCCGCATGAAGGAATATTTTTATCCGTCCCTGGAAAAACAGGCTCTTTTCGCGGAGGGATACATAGCCAAGCGCTCCAGCCACAGCAGGGGCAGCGCGGTGGATCTGACGCTGCTGGACATGAAGACGGGCCGTGAAGTGGACATGGGGGGACCCTTCGACTTTTTCAGCGAACTGTCCCATCCCGATTACCGGGGGATCACCGACGAGCAGTATGAAAACAGGATGATGCTGCAGAAGGTGATGGTCAGAAACGGCTTTGCCCCGATAGACTGCGAATGGTGGCATTTCATGCTCCGGGACGAACCGTTTCCCGACACTTATTTTGAGTTTCCCGTCTCCTCGGCGTATCTGAGAAAATGAAAAAGAAACTGTTCAGCGAAATACCGTACATACAGGGCGGCACGCTCACACTGAAGGCCCTTGCCCGGGAGGACGCCGAAGGCCTTCGGGAACTTGTGGACAATCCCGAGGTCTACCGGTACCTGCCCACGTTCCTGTTCGAAAAGAGGTATGATGATGTGCTCACCGTCATCGACAGACTGTATGACGAATGTATAAAGGAATCGATCATTCTGGGCATTTTTTCCGACGGGGAGTTCTGCGGACTGGCCGAATTCTACGGATTCAGGGACGACGTACATAAAATAAGCGTGGGCTATCGGCTGCTGGAGCGATGCTGGGGAAAAGGCATAGCCACAGGATCACTGGGGTTGATGGTGGACTACCTTTACGGGGACACGGACATCGAGATTATTACCGCCAGCACCATGGTTGAGAACCGGGCATCGGCCAGGGTCCTTGAAAAAAACGGATTCGACCTGGTGACGCGCTCGTCTCCCGAGGACTGGGGATACGAAGAGCCCACTCTCGCGGACAAATGGATAAGATAGAAAAAAGAAGGGAACGTTTCCTCCGGGAGGAGCGTTCCCTTCTTTGATTTATAACTTAATGCAATCAGCAGCGAAACGGGACTCAGATCTCGTCCCTGCCCGCATCCGTGGAGCCTACGTCGGTTCCTTCACCGCCGCCCGACATCAGAGTCAGGGTGTAGGTGTAGCCTCCTTCAAGATAGGCGGCGTAGTCGGTTCCGTTGAGCAGCAGCTTGCTGTAGGATCCGTCGTCTCCGAACATGTCATCGGGGCCGAACCAGAATCCGTCATAACCCTCGTAGGCCACGTTCATGGTGTAGGTGCCGGCGGGGATGGAATAGGAAGTGGCGCTCTCGCCCTTGCGGATGAACATGGTCCTGCACAGTTCGCCGTCCTTGTAGATCTTGATGTAGGTATCGTACCATTCGGGGGCAACGACCTTCAGATCCACCGATCCGGAGGCTCCGTTGCTGTAAACGACGCCGCTGGACGGAGTGGGCAGTATGCATGACTGAGCACGGTCTGATGCATCCTCGAAACCGCCGATGGAATCGAACAGCAGGTAGGCGTCATAGTAGTGGCCTTCACTGAACAGTCTGAAGGCTTCGGCATAATCCGGGACGTATTCGCTGGCCGGATAGGAAGCTTTCTGGAACAGCGCGTTGAGTTCCAGCATCTCGTCAATGTTCACGCCGTTCTGGATGTTGGCGAGCATCTGATGGAAGATATCCGCCAGATATCCCTCGGCGTCCCTGTAACTGTCTCCCGCAAGCTCGCTGAACAGGGGGATCGCCCCGGCGAAGTTGCCGGAATTATAGGCGGCCAGGGCCTGATCGTAAACGATCTTGTGCTGGTAATCGAGGCTGTCCTTGAAACCGTTCTCGGCAAGCTCCTCGAACAGGGGCAGCGCCTGGGCGTAATCACCGCTGTTGTAGTACTTGATGGCCTTGTTGTAGTTGATCTGGTTGGAAATAACCGGATAGGCGAAATATCCTCCGATGGCCAGCAGCAGCAGAATGATCACCACGGCGATCCAGGACTTCTTTTTCTTCGCGACCTTGACCGGAGTGACTCCCTGGTTGTAGGAAGACTGGTAGGAGGTCTCCGCCTTGTTCTGATAGGAGCTCTGATATGAAGTCTGCGAATAGGAAGGCGCTGCCTGGGGTGCGGTTCTTACCGGTTCGCTCTGGGGCGCCGGCTGCGGTTCCGGATTAATGGGCTCAGGCTGAGGCACCGGCTGTTCGGTGATAGCGGGCTCGGGCTGAGGCTCCGGCTGTTCCGCGGCAGCGGGCTCGGGCTGGAGCGCCGGCTGTTCGGTGATAGCGGGCTCGGGCTGAGGCTCCGGCTGTTCGGTGACAACGGGCTCGGGCTGGGGCGCTGGCTGTTCGTCGGCCACGGGTTCGGGTGAGCTCTGTTCGGCCGGTTCAGAGGGCTCCGCGGTCTCTCCCCTGTCAAGAATGGCGTCCAGTTCCTTTTCGATGGGAAGATCATCCACGGCGGGCGCAGTCACGGCGGCGGTGATCTCTTCTGCCGGAGCCGGAGCTTCGGCGGCGGGAACGGGAGTCTCGGCAGGAGTATTCTGGATGGATACGCCGGTCCTTGTGCCGCAGGCTGGGCAGAACAGGGCATTATCCGGTATCTGTGTTCCACAATTCTTGCAATACATGAGAATTCTCCCTGATAATCGTAGTATAGGTACACTAATTTTAGAATAAATCCGGTACGTTTGTCAAGTTAGAAAAATGAAGTGAAGCCGCCGGAGAAGCCGCTCCGGGATCATTAAACCATCCCCCGGGCGCATCTTCTTCGGCGAGCCGTTCACAATTCCGGTTTTTTATGATATACTAACTAGACGGGAGAAAAACATGGACAATTTCGATTACGCAAAAGACAGTCTGACCAGAATGCCTCTGGAGCATTATACGGAGCAGTTCGCTTCGGGCGATCCCCAGGAGATGGCGCTGCGCTGCAGCGTGGACTACGATGAGGAGAAGAGGACATTCTCTCTTAAGATAATGGACCGGACCTATACGGTGACCCATCCGGATTTCGTATGCCTGAGTGAGGACGGAAGCCTCTGCGACAACGCCAACATAAAGATCCTGATACTGCGCTACCTCAATGAAGGAGCGTACCGCGCACCCGGAACCGCCACCATCACCTACCATGACTTCCCCTGGGGAGATACATATTTCCGCCAGTTCGAGGGAAGGTGCATGAAAAGGATGGCCTACGGATTCGGCTACAAGCTGGGTGTTTTCGAAAAGGCGATGGAGGTCCTGGGCGCCGAGAAGCTGACGCTGGGCGACAGTTCGTACAAGGTGGAATTCATGAAGGACCTGTACGTATACTTCATCCTCTGGGGGGCGGACGAGGAATTCGATCCCACCTGCCAGATGCTCTTCTCGGACAACTTCCCCGCGGCGTTCTCGGCGGAGGACGTGGCCCATGTGGGGGACATCTCCATAAGCAGGATCAAGGAAGCGGCGGCAGCGCTGTAGTATAACGGAGGAAGATATGGGAAAGATTTACTGCATGTTCAATCAGAAAGGCGGCGTCGGAAAGACCACGTCCTGTGCCAATCTCTGCGCGGCGGTGGCCATGAAAGGCAAAACGGTGCTGGCGGTGGACTTCGATGCCCAGAGCAATCTCACCAGCGGCCTTAACATAGACAAAAGAAAACTCAGAGCAAGCGTATACAACGTGCTGATGGGGGACTCCAACATCAAGGAAGTCATCGTCCCCACGGACGTGGAGAACCTGTGGGTCCTTCCCGCCACAATAGACCTGTCTGGCGCCGAGGTGGAGCTGGCGAACATCCCCCAGAGGGAGATCGTTCTCAGAAACTGCCTCAAGGAAGTGGTGGACGACTACGATTACATAATAATCGACTGTCCTCCCTCCCTGGGACTGCTTTCCATCAACGGCCTTACCGCCGCGGACGGAGTCATCATCCCGATACAGTGCGAGTACTACGCCCTGGAGGGAGTCAGCCAGCTCATCAATACCGTCAACCTGGTCAAGAAGAGCCTGAACTCCTCCCTGGAGATCACAGGTGTCATGCTGACCATGTATGACGCCAGGACGAACCTGTCTTCTCAGATAGTCCAGGAAGTCCGCAACTATTTCAAGGACAAGGTCTTCGAGACCATTATCCCCAGGAACGTGAGGCTGGCGGAAGCCCCCAGCTACGGAATGACGATAATGCAGTACGACAAGAATTCCAAGGGCGCCCAGGCCTACGCCAGGCTCAGCGAGGAATTCATCTCAAGGTGCTAAGTATACGGAAGGAATGGACGGATCCCGTCCGACACTGACATATGGCCAAAACAGGCGGACTGGGAAGGGGCCTGAGCGCCCTGATCCCGGACGAACCCATAGTAACGGAAGAAAAAGAAGAAGACGTAAAGATGCTCGATATCGCGCTGATCCGGCGCAATGAGGAGCAGCCCCGTTCCGTTTTCGAGCAGCAGGCTCTGTCGGAACTCGCGGAGAGCATCAGGAAGGTGGGCGTCCTGCAGCCCCTTATAGTCATGCCCGACGGCAGCAGCTACAAGGTGGTGGCGGGAGAAAGAAGGCTTCGAGCCTCCATCATGGCCGGACTCAAGCAGGTGCCGGTCATCGTTCGTGAATTCGACGACAGGAGCCTGCTGGAAGCGGCTCTTATCGAGAACATACAGAGAGAGGACCTCTCCGACGTGGAATGCGCCAGGGCATACAGGAGGCTCAGCGACGAGTTTTCCATGACCCAGGAGGAGATAGCCGAAAGCGTGGGCAAGAGCCGCAGCAGCGTGGCCAATACCATGAGACTGCTTTCCCTTCCTCCCGATGTGCTGGAGCTGCTCGGGGACAAGCAGATCACCGCGGGGCACGCCCGGGCGGTGCTGAGCCTGGAAAACCAGCAGGATATGAGCGCCTTCGCGAGGCTCATAGTGGACCGGGGACTTTCCGTCAGGGACGCGGAAAAGCTGTGCCGCAGCTTCTCCGAGGAAAAGAAGAAGAAGGATCCCCCCAGGAAGGCAACCTACATTACCCAGTTCGAGGAAGAGATGTCCCAGGCCCTGGGTTCGAAGGTGGTCATCAACGTGAAGCCCAAAGGAGGCTCCATCCGCATAGACTACTATTCCAACGAGGATCTGGAGCGGATTATCAACGCTATTAAAGAGGTCAAGTGATGAACAGCAGAGAAAAGTCCCTCACGGGGTATCTAATCGGAATCAATCTCCTTCACGTCATCCTTTGCTTTGCGGTCATGATGCTCAGACGGCATGAGTTTTACGAAACGATGAAGCTCAAATGGGCCGCGCTGATACTGACGGTAATGCTGTGGTACATCTTTTCCTACATCGCGGCTCTGGGCAGCTACATGAGCAGAAAAGGCACCGCGGTGGGCTTCGCCCTGCTGAGCGTGCTGCCGATCGCCCTGCTCACGGCCGTCAGCTTCGCCCTGAGCTTCGTGCCGGGAGGAGGATGGCTGAAATTCTTCTTCATAGGCTCCAGCGTGAACTACTATTTCAGGCCCCTGTCGGGACTGCTTCGATTCCTGCCCTCTTCGGCCTACCTTTATTATGCGGTGTGCATCGTTCTGATGGCAGTGCTTTCCATGCTCGGGGCCCTTTCCGGCATGGAGGCCTCCCGCAAGAAGATCCGCATCAGAAGAGTCGCATCCGTGAAAAAGACCAAGGGCAAGAGCGTTCCCCGCATCGACGAGTCCCAGGTGGAGGAAGCCGCCGTGGTGGACGGGGATGAAGAAGGCGACTCAAAGGCGTCCCGCAGGCTGAGCAAAGAGGTAAAGGCCAGGCTGATCGAGGAGTCTGACGAGGAGATCAACGCGGAGATAGAAAGACTCCGCAGGAAGATGGAGGAGAATCACCGCAATCGGGAGGACTGATGATCGAGATTTCGGTAGACAGGGATTATGACGGCATGAGGCTGGACCGGTTTATCCAGAAAGCAGCCGGACTGGGAAGGAATACTGCCCAGAAGCTTCTTCGCAAGGGCGAAGTCAGGATAAACGGAATCCGTTCGGAAGCCGGGACCCTTCTTAAGGAGGGCGATACAGTCAGGATTTACGGCGCGGAGGAGAAAAAAGCTCCCGCCGTTTCTTTTGATGAGAGCCTGGGCGGAGTGGACGTGCTCTACGAGGACGAGTTCATCCTGGCAGTCAACAAGCCTGCGTACCTTCCGACCCAGCCTATGAAGGGCAGCAGGGACTGCCTCAGCGAAAGGGTGAAGAACCATCTGAAACCCGTCGTGGAGGAATACGGCGGCCGCTTCATTCCCGCCCCGGTCAACCGGCTCGATTTCGAGACCAGCGGGACTGTGCTCTGCGGCAAGACCCCCGCGGCAGCCAGGGCCCTTTCGGAGATGCTGCGGGAGGAACGCATAGAAAAGCATTATACCGCCCTGTGTTCCGGAAAACTGGAGAAGACCCTGCGTCTGGAGGACTGGGCCGCAAAGGACAGTTCGAAGAACCGCATGGTCATATATCCCGAAAGAAGGGAAGGGACCTCCCGTATGCTGGGGATCTACCGGGGGATCGGCACATGCCGGGAAATGAGCCTGGTGGACGCGAAGCTGATCACCGGAAAGACCCATCAGATAAGGGTGCAGCTGGCGAACACGGGATATCCCCTGATCAACGATTACAAGTACGGGAACAGGCGGGTGAACGACGCATTCCGGGAGGAATACGGCGTGGAAAGGCTCCTGCTGCACTGTTCCGAAGTGTCCTTTTCCCTCTGGTACGCCCCCGGCAGCATACGGATATGCTGCGAGCTGCCGGAGGAAATGAAAAGACTGGTGGAAAAGATCGGATTCGACAGAAATAAAATATGAAAAGCGCCTCCCTCCGGGAGGCGCTGCGTATTTATGAGAATAAAAGATCCCTGTTTTTTATGCCGTTGTAGAAACCGCCGGCATCCATAAGTCCCTTTCCCTCGGGCTTCAGGGTCTTAAGAAGGATCACTCCTTCCCCGCACTGTACGTATATCCCCCGTCTGTCCCCCTTCAGGATGCTGCCCGGGGCCTTTTCGGCGGGTGAATCCTCGGATACGATCTCGCAGGAAAAGAGTTTCACCGTCTTGGAATTGAAGGTGCACTCCGCTGCGGGAGACGGGTCCATTCCCCTGATGTGGTCGAAAACGCAGCGGGCGCTGCGGGTAAAGTCCACGTGCTTGTCGGATTTGAGGATCTTTGCGGCGTAGCATGCTTTCGAATCATCCTGCTTCGTACGGGGAGCGCTTCCGGAGCCAAGAAGGTCCAGCGCTTCGACGGCAAGATCTCCTCCCAGTTCGGCCAGCTCGCCGCTCAGGGACCCGAAGGTATCCCCATCGGTTATGGGAACGCTTTTCTGTATCATCATGTCCCCGGTATCCAGTCCTTCGTCCATGTACATTATGGTGACGCCGGTCTGCTTCTCCCCGTCCATGATGACCCTGTTGATGGGAGCGGCGCCCCTGTAGCGTTCCAGCAGGGACGCGTGGATGTTTATGCAGCCGTATTCGAAGGTATCGAACAGGACAGTGGCTTTCAGAAGCTGTCCGAAAGAGCATACCACCGCGCAGAGGGCTCCGCAGCCGCGGAGAGCCTGAATGCTCCCGGGAGAATTGACGTCCTCCGGCTGGAGGAGAGGGATGCCGTTATCGAGGGCAAACTGCTTGACCTCACCGAATACTATCTTCGAGCCTCTTCTGGAGTTGGGACGGTCCGGCTGGGTGAGCACCATTGCGGGCGCGTGGGAGGATCCGCATAGTTTTTCCAGGCATCTGGCGGCAAAGGGTCCGGTGCC
>JAGACT010000033.1 GCA_017613995.1 Eubacteriaceae bacterium | reverse complement strand
GTAGGAATACATTGTGCCGCAAAAAGGATCTTTGGATCCTTTTTTTGTTCGCATGGAGGGTTCCGTTCCCTGAAGATGATATTATTAAACGGAGATCAGCGCTCTGCGCCCCGCCTGCACAGGGACGTAGCGGCAGTACATGGAGGAAACATGAGCATAAATTTTCACGCCCAGCAGAACAGGGGATTTCTGTTCAGCGTCATAGAGGAGATCCAGAGAAAGTGGAGGGAACGCTTCACGGACTTCGATCCCGAAAGGGTCCTAAGCATCCTGGGCCTGGAGAGGGACGAAAGGTATCTGTATGTAACGTATTATGACGATCTTTTCCGTCTGAGGCTCTCGGACGGCGTGCTGGAGAAAAAGCTTAAGGAAAAAAGAGACCGGGCCGGCTACATAGACCTGGATTCCGGGCAGAAGGTGGATTACGATCCGTACTGGACGGAGGACGTGTACTTCAACGAGGCCATGAGCGTATATCATATCCTATATCATGTGAAGGACGAGCCCCGCTTCAGCGGTGAATGGCTCACCAACGAGAACATAATCAATTCGAATGCCCGCACCGACATCCCCGATCCTCTTCTTACGCCCTTCTCCGCGAAATTCTCCGGACGGACGGACGAACTGAAGCGTGCCTGTGAGGCAGCGGGGGGAAAGACCGTTTCCGAAAGGGGGGACGTATGCTTTGAATTCGTTTCATTTCCCCAGATCCCGCTGAGGCTGGTCTTCTGGGACGCGGACGAGGATTTCCCTGCCCAGACGAAGATCCTTTTCGATTCCTGCGTCACGGACTACGTACATATCGAGACCACGGGATGTATCATAGCGGATCTGTTTGACCGCCTGGAGGCTTTATGCGGTGATACGCCGGACCGAAGCGTCTGATATACCGCAGTTTCCCGGAAGCTCCCCGTTGAATCTCCCGCTGGACAATCCCGGGACCCGTGAGCCGTCGCGGGTCTTATTTTGTTGCGATTTTTTCTGTAGGAAAAACATATCCCCCGAACATATATATATGGCAGAAGAACGATCCTGCCCCCGTCCGCAGCCGGGTACGGGGAGAAAAGGATCAAAAATCGTAAAACATGAAAGGATATGTGTTATAATGAAAAAGGAAGTTAATCCTACGGTACAGGACAGCGTTTTCACTGACCTGTTTAAATGCAAGGAGAACGTACTGTCCGCCTTCAGACGGGTGCATCCCGAAGAAACCGGCGTGGGGACCGACGATATCGAGATAATCACCCTGAAAGCGCTTTTTACAACGGAGCTCTATAACGACCTGAGCTTCACGGTGAAGGACAGATCGGTCTTTTTCTTCGAGGCCCAGAGCACCTGGACGGAAAACATTCCCCTGAAATGCCTCATGTACATCATGGATACCTACAGGGACCATCTGGCCAGAACCAGCCAGTCCATACACAGCAGGAAAAGGGTGGATATCCCGTTCCCGGAGGCATACATGGTCTACTCCGGAGCCGAGAAGCACACAGAGGAGACCCTGTCCATGTCGGATGTTTTCTGGAGAGGAGTTCCGGGCGGTCCGGAGTTCACGGTCAGGGTCATTTATGAGGACGGTGACGACCTGATAAGCCAGTATCTGGCTTTCACCAGACATTACAGGGAATGCCGCGAAGAATACGGCAACACCCGCAAAGCGATTGAAAAGGCTATCGATATATGCATCAGGGAAGGCATACTTAAAGAATATCTTGAAAACAACAGGGAAAGGGTCATCGAAATGGAGTCGTATCTTTTTGATCAGGAATACATAACCCGGGATCTGAACCGGGCCGTAAGAGCTGAAGGCCGAGCTGAGGGCCGAGCTGAGGGCCTGGCTGAAGGACGAGCCGAAGGACGAGCCGAAGGTATCGTAAAAGGCCGTGAGGAAGAACGTCAGAGCAACCTGGAAAACATAACCGAATTTCTCATGGAGGCCGATCCCTCCCTCGGACGCGGAGAAGCTGCGGCCAAAGCCAGGGAAATGATCGGGTATCAGGCGAAGCGAACTGTACCCTGATGTGAACACGCAGAGCCCGGAAGAACCGTTGTTCTTCCGGGCTCTGTTTTTTCAGTCTTCCTTAGATCTTTCCAGTGCCGCATCCATCAGCTCCCTTTCCATGTGAAGCTCCGCAGGATACGGATAAGTCACGGCCGTCCGCTCAAACTTTTTCCTGAGTTCCTGTGCCTTCTTCGGGTCTTTGTCGTTCACCAGCGCCGCGCAGTACAGCGTCCTTATTACCGACGGGGATCTCCCCATGGATGACATGAACCGCTTCATCGCTTTTTCCTTCAGGACGCCCGTATCGGCATCATCTCCCGAGGTGATCATCTCCGCTGTCACGAGATCCAGCCTTATCAGATTCTCATAGAGGCCCTGAAGCCCGCCCTGTCTGAGCATGGCCCTCATTTCCTCCGCGGCGGTCTCATAGCGTCCCTGGTCCATAAGTCTCTGGGTCTCCATGATCCTTACCGCACTGCACAGGGGGTTGGAAAAATCGTAACCTTCGGGGATCGCGAACCATTCCTGAGGCATGTCCCTGAGCCTCGTGCCCTCCGCCAGGGCGCCGACGGCCGCTAGCTGGACCCAGAAGCATTTTTTTAGAGAAGGGTTCCTGACGAGGTTGAGCATGTTGGAACCGTCATTTGACAGCTGGCCGTTGTTTATGGGAACGCCGTTCAGGGCCGCGTAGACCATGCCCATGGTGCCCAGCGTCCCCAGCCAGTCGGCCAAAAAGCCTTCCGTGATATCCGCCAGGAAGAACGCAGCGAGAGCGGTGATGATATTGAGGAGCGCGCCGCCCATGTTGTAGGCGATGACCTTCATGTTTTCCCAGCCCTCCTCTGGGGGCAGCATCAGGCACTGGCCCGCCGTGCCGGAAACGGAGTACCTGCGCAGCTTAAATTTCCCCGAAACCCTTACCAGGGCCAGGGATCCTATGCGGAAGGACGAGAACCGGTAGCCGCTAAGAAGTCCAAACAGCAGGTGCCCTCCCTCATGCACGATGATCTGGACGATCGATGCCGAAAAGACGCAGAACAGACAGAACCCTATCAGTGCCGGCATCGAGTCCATCACGGCGGGAGCGTAGCTGATGGACAGTCCCATCAGTATGCCTCCGCAGATGCTTATGCCGAAATACAGGATTTTGGCAAAAATATTGGCGCTCTTCTTCGTTTTCATCCGGATCCTCCGTGCCTGGATTGTTTACAGTTCAGGTCCCATGGCTTTCACGGGACCTGTCGAAATCACTGGCTGTCCGATGACGCTGCCATTTTGGCGAGCTCTTCCTCCTCCAGCACCCTGTAGGCCACCTTGCCCACCAGGGTCTTGGGCATGTCATCCTTGAATTCTATGTCGTAGGGCATCGCGTATTTCGCGATGTTCTTTCTGCAGTAGCTGAGAAGCTCCTGACGGGTCGCCTCGGTGGCGGGGATACCTTCGGCGAGCTTCACGAAAGCCTTCACCTTCTGCATCCTGTAGGGATCGGGCACTCCTATGACGCAGCTCATCTGGACGTATTCGTGGGCGTCCAGTATGTTCTCCAGCTGGCCGGGATAGATGTTGTAGCCGGAGGAGACGATCATCCTCTTGGCCCTTCCCCTGAAGTAGATGAAGCCTTCCTCGTCCATAACTCCCAGGTCCCCGGTGTATACCCAGGTGAGTCCGTCGGAATGCTTCCTGAGGGTCTCGGCGGTCTCTTCGGGGTGGTTCATGTATTCCTTCATGACGGTGGGGCCGGACAGAAGGATCTCTCCCTCCTCGCCGTAGGGCAGCTCCTCGTCGGTGCCGGGCCTGACGATCTTTATGTAGGTATCCGGGAAGGGGATGCCGATGCTTCCTTCCTTGTGATAGTCCACCGGGGTCAGGCAGCAGGCGGTAACGGTCTCCGTGGTGCCGTAGCCCTCCCTTACCTGGATAGGCGCGTTGTGTTCCTTAAGGAAGCGGTCGAACTTTTTCTTGAGTTCCACCGACAGGGAATCTCCTCCGGAGAACACTCCCTTGAGGCTGCTCATGTCCGCTCCGTCGATGCTCTTGAGCCTCAGCAGGGCTTCGTACAGGGTGGGGACTCCCGCGATGAAGTTGCACTTGTACTTGGTGATCTGCTTCGCGTAGCTTTCCGCCGTGAAGCGGGGGATCAGTATACAGCGTCCGCCCTGGGAGAGCATGGTATGTATGCAGACTCCCAGCCCGAAGCCGTGGAAAAGGGGCATGGCCGCCAGCATCCTGTCTCCGGGACGGAACATGGGATTGGTGGCGGTGACCTGCTGGCTCAGGGCGTTGAAGTTGCGGTTGGTGAGTATGATGCCCTTGGTGGTGCCCGTGGTCCCGCCGGAATAGAGTATCACCGCGGGGTCTTCGGAGCGGCGTTCCACCTTGTAGCGGTAGAAGCAGCATTTCGACAGCTTCATGAAGTCCTTCCATCTGATCACCGGCGCGTCAGCGGGTATCTTCTGGATCTTCCTGCCCTCGGTGAGCATGTAGCCCGCCCTGAGGGGCTTCGAGAGGGCGTCCTTGACGGATGCTATGATGATGTTCACCACCTTCGTGTTTCCTCTGATGCGCTCGAACTTGTCGTAGAACTGGTCCAGGGTAATGGCGGTGACGCTTTCGGATTCGTTGAGGTAGAATTCAATCTCCTTTTCAGCGGAAAGGGGATGGATCATGTTGGCGACTCCGCCCACCAGGTTTACGGCGTAAAACATGTAGATGGCCTGGGGGCAGTTGGGCATGGCTATGGTCACCCTGTCGTTCTCCCTCACTCCGATGGTCTTGAGGGCCCTTGCGCAGCGCTCCGTCTGCTCGATGAGCTCGGCGTAGCTGGTGCTTTTTCCCATGAAGTCGAATGCTGTATAGGAAGGGTATCTGTCCGCTATGCTCTTCACCATGTCGTACATGGAGCCTTCGAAGTAGTCCAGGTGCATGGGGACGTCTCCCATAAAATCTTTCCAGGGGGTCTTTGCTGTGATTGTCTGCGTCATTTTTTTATCCTTGAATCCTGTGTGTCTGTCCGGGTTAAAAAAACACCGGCCTGCTTATTATAGCACCGGCCGGTGTCAGTCCTTAAGATTTCATGTATTATTCCTGCGTTTTTTCGGCAGTTTTTTCCTCAGATTTCTCCGCGGTTTCTTCCCCCGGGAAATTCTGTGGCATGCGTGCTACCTTGGCTTCCTGGTACTTTTTGAGCACGTTCAGATTCTTCTTTCTGACTCCCCTGATGATCAGGAACGCGGCGATGCCGCCGATGATCAGAACGGGCAGCAGCGAGATGACGGCCAGCACCAGATCCTGCAGGAAGTTCACGAATCCGGCCCATGTGGAGACGAACCTTTCCCTGACCTTGTAGCCGAAACCGGTATTGACGTTCGAAGCCTTGAGCACCTCCCTGAGGTTGACCTCCACGGTGCAGTAGGCGATCAGATCGTCATAGGTCTTCAGAGCGCTCTGGGCAGATTCGATGCTGTAGCGCACGTCGGTGAGCTTGTCCTCCAGCAGGAGCAGCTCTTCCAGGTCCTTGGCTTCCTTTATCAGGGCCAGGAGCCTTTCCTCCTGGATCTGGAGGGATTCCAGACGGGCGGTGATGTCGATGTACGCTCCCGTGACGTCTTCCGTGGATTCGGAGAAGTATACGACCGCTCCCAGCTGGGTTCTCTGGGACAGGAACTGTTCGTAGAATTCCCTGGGGATCCTGGCGGTCACGCTCATGTTCCTGGTGGCGGAGGAATAGTATCCGCCGTTGGAGATATATGAAGAAGCGACGTATCCGTGGCACTGTTCGATCATGGCCATCAGGGCCGCGCAGCTGTCATCGAAATTGACTGTCTCGATGGAAGTCTCACAGCGGTAGATGATCTTTCTGGGGTCCTTGAATTCGTCTCCCGCTCCCTGGGCCGAAGTTCCCGATCCGGAAGTATACTGCGCCGAATCGTATTCCTGCGTTGCGTTCGAGTATCCGGAGCTGCCCGCGGTCTCGCCCGGCGTGTAGTAGCCGCCGTCGCTCTCCTGTTTCGCGCTCCCGCCGCATGAACAGAAGGAAAACAGAAGTACTGTCGTCAGAATAATCAGTGCGATCCTTTTTTTCATAGTTTTTTTCTCCTCTTGATCGTTTCCTAATGCTTTCATTCTATCACAACCTTACGGCTCCGGCGGCATATTAATGCTTTTTAAATGGAACGTTAATCGTATGCATACAAAGTAAAAAATAAGTACCCAACCGGATGATTGTATTGTATAATAGAAACGATGGCCGGGAAGAGACTTCCCGGGCAATAAATCACTTTCAAGGAAGGATAAAACATGGAATTAAAAGGATCAAAGACAGAAGCCAATCTTCAGGCTGCATTCGCAGGCGAGTCCCAGGCAAGAAACAAGTATACGTACTTCGCCTCCCAGGCCCGCAAGGACGGCTATGAGCAGATAGCGGACATCTTCGAAGAGACCGCAAGAAACGAAAAGGAGCACGCCAAGATCTGGTTCAAGCTTCTGTGCGGCGGAGCTATCCCCACTACTGCCGAGAACCTGAAGGCAGCTGCCGAAGGCGAGAACTACGAGTGGACCACCATGTACGAGGATTTCGCCAAGACCGCCGAGGAAGAGGGCTTCAAGGATATAGCAAGACTGTTCAAGCTCGTGGGCAAGATCGAAGCAGAGCATGAGCAGAGATACCTCAAGCTTTTGGACAGCGTCACCGGCGAGACCGTATTCTCCAAGGACGGGGACACCATCTGGAAGTGCGCCAACTGCGGCCACATCGTTATCGGCAAGAAGGCCCCCGGCATCTGCCCGGTCTGCCAGCATCCCCAGGCATTCTTCGAGATCAAGGCGGAGAATTTCTAATGACATCAAAAAAACGGCCGAAAGGCCGTTTTTTGTTTACATAAGCTCTGTGTGCGATTCTATGAGGGCCCACTGCTCGTCGGTGAAACACAGTCCGAATTCCTTTTCCATAAGCTGTCTTCTCATGGCTCCGTCCGCTATGGGCGTTTTGGTCAGTACTCCGTCCTCTATGAGGAAATAGGTGCTGCCGGTGATGGATTTCTGGCCCGAAGGGGTCTGGATGATGCACCATCTTTTCTTTCTGAATCCCGAAAGGGGTCCCTGGAAGCGGTCGTTGAACATCTCGAAATCCGCGCATACCGCCAGCTCCGCTGAGACCACCAGGTCCGTCTTCCTTATGCGTTCCAGTTCCCCGGCGGAGTTTATCCTGTAGGGGGAATCCCCGATGATCTCATACCAGCTTCCCGCGTAATGCTGCACGGTGAAGCTCACTTCCCCCGATACCGTGACGCTGCCGTCCTCCATCAGTATAGCCTTAGGGCTCATGATGTTGCCGTATCCCACGTCCGTGAAATAGACCGCTCCGTCCAGGTATACCAGCACTCCCCGGTGGGAGATGCCCCCGAGCACCCCGTTTCGGATGGAACGGCAGTAACAGGGAGTGACGTCGAAGCCCAGCGCCTTCAGAAGATGGAGAAACGCTCCGTTGAGCTCGAAGCAGTAACCGCCCCTGTGCTGCGTCACTATCTTGTCGAATAGGGCAGCAGGGGAAAGATCGATGTTCCTCCCCAGGTCGCACACGTCTATGTTCTCGAAGGGCACGCTGCGCTGATGGGCTGCGAGCAGGCGGTTGAGACACTCCAGGCTCACATCGGTCTTCCCTTCGAAGCCTATCCTTTCCAGATATTTATCGGCATCCTCCATGGGCGCTATGTCGTCAAATGCTTTTCTGTCGCTCATTTTTCCTCCTTCCTGCTTTTCCGGGAAACCCCGGACAAGCAAAAAAGCCGGATGATTCCGGCTGATCTTTTTTAAAGCGTGAAGCCGTCCCCGGGCTTCTCGAAGAATACCGTGGAGGGCAGTCCCGCGGAATTGGTGGCATACGCCATATGGGCCTTCTCCGCCCAGTTGTTGTCGTCCTTTTCGGAGTCCGGCATGTGCATCACCACCAGTTTTCCCGGTGCCAGCGCGCTGATGGCTTCCCTGGCTTCGGCGATCCCCACGTATGTGAAGGGAACGAACATCACGTCGATGTGGGTCTTGAGGCATGCCACGTCCTCGAAGTTGGCCTTCGTGCCCTTGGCGTCCCCAACGTGCAAGAAGGTCTTTCCTCCCAGGGTGAACAGGTAGCTGTTGTTTACGGGGCAGTTGCGGCCGATGGCGTCGTGCTCCATGCCGATGGCTTCGATGTTGATGCCCCTGATGTTTATGTGAGTGCTGAGGCCTATGGACATGTCCATGCACCAGAGCCTGGAGGCGAATTCCTCGCTGTAGGCTTCGTCCGCCTTGAGAAGGTCCATCACAGCCTTCGTGCCCATGACGTTCAGGATGCCGCTCTTTTCCAGGGCCTGGGCGGTCAGGGACGCGTTGAAGTGATCCCCGTGCTCGTGGGAAAACAGCATCATGTCCACAGCCTTGAACTTTCCGGTGGCGGCTACTATCTCGTTTATGGTATCCTCGTCCACGGAGCTGGCCATGATATCCTCCCCGCGGTGCAGGGCATCGATGAGCACCTTCTGTTTGTTGGAATATATCATTACTCCGGCGTTGGCGATGAAGCTGATGTTCACTTTGTTGAATCCGAACACAGATATTTCCTCCATGCTGAAAATCATTATTTTTTATTATATATCAAAACCCGTTAGTTACAACAGATTTCCTTCCCTAATATCCTCTAATCATTTTTTAATGTTGGACAAATCGCGCATTAATGCGCTATAATTATAATGATATCTCAAAGGAGAGAGAATTGGAAAAGGACAACGCGACCAAAAGCAGCACACTTTCAAGAGTGTATTCCATGGTCCTGGGAGACCAGAGCAGGATACTGCACATCAAAAGCGACGGCGAGGAACTCATCTCGGCGCCTCTTATGCTGGTGGTGCTCCTGCTGTTCGTTTTCGACATCCCTTCCTGGGTCATCGGGACGCTGCTGCTTATCCTGGCGCTCTTTGAAATGGACATAGTGACGGATGCCAAGAAGGCCCGCAGTCCTCTGAGCAGGGCCACGGTCAGCGTTTCGGAGTATAAAAGCAGGATGCCCGAGAATGCCGTGAAGACGGACAAGGAAGGCTACAGCGAGATAATAATAAGATAACAGGGGGTGGACTGATATGAAGAAAGTACTGATAATAGAAGACGAAGCCAAGATCTCCAGGTTCCTCCAGCTGGAACTGAAGCATGAGGGATATGAGACCCAGATCGCCGAGGAGGGCCGCAAGGGCTACTCCATGGCCCAGACCGGTGAATTCGATATCATCATACTGGATCTGATGCTGCCCAATCTCAGCGGCATTGAGATCTGCCGCAGGCTCAGGAGCGAGGGGATAGATACGCCCATCATAATGCTCACTGCCAAGGACGATGTGTCTGACAAGGTCACGGGGCTGGATGTGGGCGCCAACGACTACATGACGAAGCCCTTCGCCATTGAGGAGCTCCTGGCCAGGATGAGGGTGGCCCTGAAGAACAACGACAGGACCAATACCGCCGCCGTCATCAGATGCGGCAAGCTGGTGCTCAACAGGGAGAAGTATGAGGTCAAGTATGACGATACCCCCATCACCCTGACGAAGAAGGAGTTCGAGCTTCTGAGCTACCTTATGATGAACAAGAATATCGTCCTTTCCAGGGAGCAGATAGTTGAAAATGTCTGGGGCTACGAATACGAGGCGGAGACCAACGTCACCGACGTATACATCCGCTACCTCAGAAGCAAGATAGATGAGGTATTCGGCACCAGCTTCATCAAGACGGTAAGAGGTGTGGGCTATCAGTTCAGGGATGAAGAAGAATAACTCGAGTTCCATCAGAAAAAGAATACACTTCACCTACGCCCTGATATATCTGCTCGTATGCATTTTTATCCTGGGCGTTTTTTTCGCGCTCACCACATACCGCAGCGCGAGCGTGTTCGAGCAGACGGGCTCGTCCCTGACGGGGATGATCGCCTCCGAAGCTGAGCGCAGCGGAGTAGGCAGCGACGGGCTGAGGGTATACCTCATTTCCCTTCGGAGCACCTACGGGATCCGGGAGATCTACATAGTGGACGGCAACGGCACGGTCATATCCGGCACCACCAGGATAACCGACGGGATCGACGCCCTGCTGTCGAAGAGGGACCTTCTCGTTAAGTATTTCCCCCAGTTTTCCGGCATCTCCGACGGTTCCTACTTCTTTATCACCGAAACGGTCCTGGATTCCATCCCCGTCAGGCTGATCATCTGCTTCGACGCCTCCGGGGTCTATGCGTCCCAGATGTATTCCCTCAAGACCCTGGTGACGACTCTTCTGTGCGGATTCTTCGTTTTCGTTCTGGCGGGCAGCTACCGCATGAACCGCATCCTGGCACCCATCAGGGAGATGACGGAGGTGACCAAGCAGATCAGCGCCGAGAACTTCGATCTGAGGCTGGACGTCACCCATACGGAGGCGGAGCTCAACGAACTGGCGGTCACCATAAACGACATGATCGACCGTATCCAGATCTCCTATGACAAGCAGAAGCGTTTCGTTTCCGACGTGTCCCATGAGCTTCGGACCCCCATCGCCGTCATTTCGGGCTACGGCTCCATGCTCAGGCGCTGGGGAAAGGACGACGAGGAGATCCTCAACGAATCCATCGATTCCATCATCTCCGAATGCGAGAACATGAAGGAGCTGGTGGAAAAGCTTCTGTTCCTCACCAGGCACGACAACGATACGGTCAACTTCGACATGCGCCCCGTGGACATCTCCGAACTGGTGGCCACCACCGTCAGGGAGGAGGGCATGGTGCATCCCGACTTCACTTTCGAGCTGGACTGCGAGAGCGGCATCATCTTCAACGCCGACGAGACCAGGTTCAGGCAGGCCCTGAGGATATTCCTGGACAACGCCGTGAAGTACTCCACGGACATAAAGCTGGTGGAGGTGACCCTCAAACGTCTTGGGGCGGGCTTCTGCCTGTCGGTGAAGGACCACGGTATAGGCATCTCGAACGAGGACCTGCCGAACATCTTCGAGCGGTTCTACCGGGCGGACACTTCCCGTACCAAGGAGACGGGAGGCTACGGACTTGGGCTTTCCATCGCCCGGATAATCGTGGAGAACCACTGCGGCATCATAAAGGTGCGCACCAAGGAAGGGGAAGGCAGCGAATTCTCCATGATCTTCAGAAACATCAACGCCACTTCACCTTCCGCGTCAGCTGCGAAACCGGAAGAACAGGCTGTTTAGGGCTTTCCAGGGGGAGGGCCCTTTTTCTATGTCCGCGGCCCGTCATCATTTTTCCATTTAAGGCAGATTCTGATGTGGGAAAGCCCTTTGATTGTGTTAAAATCGATATGTATTGTTTTGAGCGGGGAGACGGACTATGGAGATACTGAAAGCGTCAGCCGAGGACGCGGACGCCATCCGGGAGATCATGGCTGAAGCCACCCTGTTCCAGAGGGCAAACGGCTTTTTTCAGTGGCGGGACGATTACCCGTCGAAGGATGACATCCTCCGGGACATGGAAGCGGGCGTAAGCTACAAGGTGGTCGGCGGGGATGAGATCCTCGGGGCCTTCAGCGCCATCTTCGGCGCCGAACCGACCTATGCCGTCATCGACGACGGGGACTGGCTCACGACGGGTGACAGCTACATTACTATCCACCGGATAGCCTTCAGCGCCTCATCCCGGGGACAGGGCCTTGCGGGGAAGGTGTTCGATTACGTGTACGGGCTGTGTCCGTCGCTGGGAGCAGGTTCCGTCAGGGTGGACACCCATTATGACAACAGGGCCATGAGAAGGGCCGTCGAAAAGTTCGGATTCATCCACTGCGGCACCGTGTACATGAAGGACGGTACTAAAAGAGCGGCATATGAGAAAGTGTACGAGGGAGGAAAATGATGGAAAGGATCGGATTTGACAACGAGAAATACATGCATGAACAGTCGGAGCATATCAGGGAGAGGATAGCCGAATTCGGAGGGAAACTGTACCTGGAATTCGGAGGCAAGCTCTTCGATGACTTCCATGCTTCCAGGGTCCTTCCCGGTTTCAAGCCGGATTCGAAGGTCAAGATGCTGCTCAGGATGAAGGACGAAGCGGAGATAATCCTGGTGATCAACTCCTCCGACATAGAAAAGAGCAAGGTCAGGGGCGATCTGGGCATAACCTACGACGACGACGTCCTCAGGCTCATCGACGCATTCAGGGGCATCGGGCTGTACGTGGGCAGCGTGGTGCTGGCCCAGTACCAGGCCACTCCTCTGGCGAAGGCCTTCAAGGAGAAGCTGGACAAGCTGGGAGTCAGATCCTACTGCCACTACATCATAGAAGGCTATCCCACCGACGTGGACAGGATAGTCAGCGACGAGGGATTCGGCCGCAACGACTACATAGAGACCAGCCGCCCGCTGGTGGTGGTCACGGCCCCGGGTCCCGGCAGCGGCAAGATGGCCACATGCCTTTCCCAGCTGTATCACGATTCAAAGAGGGGCATCAAGGCGGGATACGCCAAGTTCGAGACCTTCCCGGTATGGAATCTTCCCCTCAAGCACCCCGTGAACCTGGCCTACGAGGCGGCCACCGCCGACCTTAACGACGTCAACATGATCGATCCCTTCCATCTGGAAGCCTACGACCAGAAGGCCGTCAACTACAACAGGGACGTGGAGATCTTCCCGGTTCTGAACGTCATCTTCGAGCGTATCTTCGGCTCATCCCCCTACAAGTCCCCCACCGACATGGGCGTGAACATGGTGGGATACTGCATCAGCGACGAACAGGCGGTGATCGATGCATCCCTGCAGGAGATCATAAGAAGGTATTACGCCGCCCTGTGCTCCCAGAGGATGAACGGCATGGTCTCCGACGAGGAGATCTACAAGAACGAGATGATCATGAACCAGGCGGGCGTGTCCGCTGCCGACCGTCCCGTTATCGCCGCGGCTCTGGACAAGGCCGCTTCCACCGGCGCTCCCGCGGTGGCAATCCAGCTCACCGACGGCAGGATCATCACCGGCAAAACATCGAACCTGCTGGGTGCCTGCTCCGCTGCGCTGCTGAACGCCCTGAAGGCCCTGGCGGGCATAGACGACAGCCGCCATCTTATCTCCCCGGAGATAATCGAGCCCATACAGGAACTCAAGACCGAGTACCTAGGAAACAACAACCCCAGACTTCACATGGATGAGATCCTCATCGCCCTTACGATCTGCGCACAGTCCGACCCCATTGCCAAGAAGGCGGTGGAAGTGCTGCACGACCTGTCCGGCAGCGAGGCCCATTCCACAGTCATCCTCTCCGCGGTGGACGAGGGTGTGTTCAGAAAGCTGGGCATGAATCTGACATGCGAACCCAATTACAACACAAAGAAGCTGTATCATAAAAAATCCTGAAAGGAACGATGAACATGAACCTTTTTCTGTGTGACTACCAGGAGGGCGCCCATCCCAGAATAATGAAGGCCCTTAACGATACCAATTTCGTGCAGACCCCCGGCTACGGGGAGGATATCTTCTGCGAGCAGGCCCGGGAACTCATAAGGAAGGCCGTTGGCACCGACCGCTGCGACGTGCACTTCCTGGTGGGCGGCACCCAGACCAATACCGTGGTGATTAAATCCGCCCTGAGGCCCCACCAGGGAGTCATAGCCGCCGGCACCGGACACATAAACGTGCATGAGACCGGAGCCATCGAGGCCACCGGGCACAAGGTGCTGACCCTGGAGGGCACCGGCGGAAAGATCACGGGCGAGGCCATAAGGCGCTACTGCGCAGCCCACTATGCCGACGGCGCCCACGAGCATATCGTCATGCCCGGCATGGTCTACATAAGCTTCCCCACTGAGCTGGGGACGATCTATTCCAGAAAGGAACTTGAGGACATCCGGAAAGCGTGCCTGGAGTACTCCCTGTATCTGTTCATCGACGGGGCCAGGCTCGGCTACGGCCTGAGGAGCCCCGCGTGCGATCTGAATCTTCCCGAACTGGCTTCCCTCTGCGACGTGTTCTACATCGGAGGCACCAAGATCGGTGCCCTGTTCGGCGAGGCCGTGGTGATAATGAACGACGATCTGAAGAAGGATTTCAGATATATC
>JAGACT010000032.1 GCA_017613995.1 Eubacteriaceae bacterium | reverse complement strand
TATACAATATCAGCCGGAGGAATACAATTCTTAATCGCGCCGCATCAAAAAAACTCCCTTGAAAAGGGAGTTTTTGTCATTTTACTTAAGGGAAGCGAGAAGCTCGGGGATCACGTTCTCGAATTTCACTCCGTAGAAATGCTCCGGGTCGTCCACGGTCTCGCGGATGGAGCCCACGGTGTAGTCCACGGCGATCTTCAGGGCCTTTTCCATCGGGAACCCCTTTGTGAGGGCTCCGCAGAGGGAGGAGGAGAACACGTCTCCCGTTCCGTGATAGCTGACGGGGATGTTGTCGGAGAAATACTCCACGAAGCTGTCCTGTTCGCTCATATATGCCACGACTCCCTGGCGGGAAGGTTCGTAGCAGACGCCGGTCACGATGGGCACGGGGCAGCCCAGATCCCTCAGCCTTCTGAGAAGGCCATGGATGTAAGCTTCGTCGTAGGTGGCGGGGGCGCGGAACGGCTCACCGAGCATGAAGGCTGCTTCGGTCAGGTTGGGCACGATGTAATCGGCCTTTGCACAGAGCTGAGCCATTCCCTTCGGGAAATCCTCCGGGAAGCCGCCGTAGAGCACTCCGTTGTCCGCCATGACGGGATCCACGAAGATGATGTTGTCGGGGGTCCTGAAGGCGTCGAAGAAGTCGCCTACCATCTCGAGCTGTTCCTTGCTGCCGAGGTATCCGGTATAGATGGCGTCGAATTTCAGATCGAGGGATTTCCAGTGGTCGCTGATTTTCGGTATCTCATCCGAAAGGTCGCAGAAGGTGTAGCCGGTGAATCCGCCCGTATGGGTGGACAGTACCGCGGTGGGGATGATTGCGCATTCGATCCCCATTGCGGAGAGAACGGGAAGAGCTACCGTGATGGAGCATTTCCCGAAGCAGGAGATATCCTGTATTGTAACAAGTCTTTTCTGTTTCATGTTAGTTTCCTTTCATTGTGATATTTCAGCCTTGAAATTCATCATGTATAGGTTGGAATATACTATACCACAAGGCGGCAGGTTTCAGTACAGTAAAAAAGAAAAAGACCGGTAAAACCGGTCCGGTGGTTTATATTTATTCTATGGTGACGGGGGAATCGTCCTCCCGGGGGCTGTTTGGGTAGAGGATGGGATAGATCTCGTCCGCGATGTTCTGCATGAGAAGGGAATTGAGCTTTCTCATGTCGGTATAGGGTATCACGTCGATATCCTTGATGTGGGCTATGGCCTCCTCCGAAAGGGAAGTGCGGACCTCTTCCTGCATCATGTCTATCAGCCTGTCCACCTTGTAGGAAACGTAAGCCTGCTTTTCGTCGGTGGACAGAGGCATCATCTTCCTTATGATGTCGAAGCGGGAACGGAGCTCGGGGGAGAGGATCTCCTCGATGCGGTCGTAGTCGATGTTCGAGGTGAAGATGAGTATGTACTTGTCCAGGGAGTAATCCCTGCCCAGGGAATCCGTGAACTGTCCGTCCTCCAGAAGCTGAAGGAAGAAGTTGTAGACCGGCTTGTTGGCCTTTTCGAACTCGTCGATCAGCACCACCGTAGAACGGGACAGGGACAGCTTTTCCGAGAGCTCTCCCTTGTTGCTGCCGATGTATCCCCTGGGGCTTCCGATTAGGCTGTTCAGGGCATTGTCGCTGCTGTAGTTCCCGAAGTTCAGCTTGATCATGGGCTCGTCCGGCGCCAGAGCGCGGTGCAGAAGCCTGGCCAGCTCCGTTTTGCCGATCCCTGCGTTGCCGCACAGAAGCACGGAAAACACGGGATGGGTGCCTGTCACGTTGAAGATACGGAACTTTTCCAGCTCGCTTCTGAGAAGCTCCTTGAAATCGTCGTTGCCGAACAGGTTGTCCCGGACCGTCGCCAGCACGGAATCGAACTCCTCCTGGGAGATGTCGATGATGTTGCGGGGAACGCACTTCTCGACTCCCAGCAGGGTCTCCAGGGAACTGATGCCCGAGATGCGGTAGTACACGAGGTTTTTCAGCATCTGGGAATACTGCCTTTCCACGATGAGGTACATCTTGAACTTCGTGGCCTTTATGATGAAGGAGATTATCTTTTCGATAAAGGCGATGGAAAGCTCAGCGCGGTCCTCATTGGCGAACATGCTGGAGATCTCGACATAAATGCATTTGGTCCCGGGCGGGAAGCTGATCCTGTCGGACTCCTGTGCAAAAAGAGACCAGCTGATTATCTGGCTGTTCTCTTCTGTCACTGCGGAAACGATCGCTTCTCGGTTCCTTTTGTCATATTCGTATGCGATGATACGCTTCATTGTGTGATCCTGTCTGTTTTCTCCTTATTCGATGGAGGTCTTTGCGAAGTCCGACATATCCATGAACTGCTCCTCGAAATCGAAGAGGTTGGTGGATGCGATGGACTGGCGTACCACTTCGATGGTGCCTTTGATAACAGCACCGGAATCGATGTTGATAACGGCCGCCTTGATGTTGCCGAAGATTACGGCGTTGGCGTTGATTGTGCAGGAATTCTCAACGTAAAGGTCTCCCTTGATCTTTCCGTCGCAAATGATATCCTGTCCTCTGACGTCGCCGATGATAAGGGACAGATTGTCCACGTTGACTGCACCGTTGCTCACGATGTCGCCCTTGATCTTGCCGTTGTCGATATCGATCTCTCCCACATCGATCATGCCTTCGATGACACCGTTGTCCACATGGACGATCTTGGTGGAGTTGATGTTGCCCTTTAAGCCCGCTGAGAAAACGAGGTCATCTTTTGTGGTGATGTTGCCTTCGATGAAGGTATTTCTGCTCAGTGCACTGTAGAAGTTCTGCTCCATCTCCTCAGGAGTGACCGGTGCCGGTCTGTCAGTCATTTCTGTTGTTCTTCCGAATGCCATTGGTTTCCTCTCAATGTATTTGATTTATTATACGAAATTTTTGCCGGTGTTTAAAGCTCTTTTAATGAACTTAGACAATCTTTCAGGCTTTCCCAGCCGGGAAGTATCTCATCCATAGCCTTGGCGTAGCGGTCATAGACGTTTTTGCTGGATACGCCGCTGTCCATGATGGTGAAAAGCACCAGCTCGCTGGTTATGGCGTATTCCAGGAAGATCTCCTCCAGCTTCACCAGATCCTGATTGAGCCAGATGGTCCTGGTGGAATAGTTGTTCATGAACCAGGTGCCCGTATCGTTCATGACCTGCAGGTAAACGTTCTTCTCGTAACCCAGGGTCTGCTTGCAGCTGCGCAGTACTTCCGTGGCCCGGTCCTCGAGATAGGTGCGGTACCATTCGGTCAGCGCTCTCTTCTTGGCCATGTCGCTGCGGCCTCCCTTTATCGAGCGAAGCACCATCCTGTCGTCGTCGAGGACGATATCCGTGACATCGTTGTGCTCCAGCACCGGAACGGTGGTCATCATGTAATTCTTTCCGAATACCGGGAAGATGTCCCCGTCGGAATAATAGTGACGCTTCTCCGTGATGTGCCT
>JAGACT010000031.1 GCA_017613995.1 Eubacteriaceae bacterium | reverse complement strand
AGGAGAGCATGTCCACCGCCTCCTGGGCGCGGTCGGAGGTGGGATCGATCTTCTCGTTGGGCGGGAAGACGTAGTCGAAGCCCGGCATGATCCGTCGGTAGGTGTTTTTCAGCCCCGAGATGTGCTTCACGCTGTCAAGGATCTTCATCTCGCTGTCCACCAGGGTGATGTTGGAATGCTTTCCCATCATCTCGGTGATCAGGGACAGGCTCCTGAAATTTCCGGCTTCGTCCAGGGATTCCACCCCTATGATGAGCACCCTGTCGAAGTCCTGCTGCTCAACGCTCCTGATGATGCCCCCCACCAGGTACTTTCTGAGCACCATGCAGAAAACGGGGGGACTGGCGGGATTGTCGTATCTCACGTCGGTGAAGTGGGCGCGGGGGCAGTTGCCCGAAGCGCTCAGGTACAGGGGGCGTATGCGGGTATCCGAGAAATAAAAAATGATATCATCCTTTGACGGCTGATATATCCTCTGTATTCGCTGATTGATTAGTTCATCCCTCATCTGCTGTGCGAGCAGTGAGAGCATGAGACCGTCAAAAGGCATGTATCGTTTCCTCAGTTGCTGTTTTTTTGTCGAGTATCGCCTGAACGGCGGGAAGGTAGTGCACCAGGTAGCGGCGGTCCCGCTCCACGCTGAGGGATTCGTCAAAGGCTTCCATGGGTATGGATTTTCTTCCTCCCCTTTCCGCCTCGTTCCACCACCTGTCCAGTTCCGCTATGTCCATGACGAAGTACCGTTCATAGTCGATGAAGCTCACCAGGATAAAGGCCACTCCGTCCTGTTCGGCGAAGCTGTTCATGAATTCCATCTGATGCCGGCGGATGTTGGACACAGACAGGCTCTTTCCCTTGGTCTCCTTGGCGTCGAAGCATACCGGTATCCCCTGGACGTTGCCTATGTAGTCCACGGTGCTCTGCTTGTCAAAATAGGCCAGGGTGATCACGGAGCGGTCGCTGCTCATCTCCACCGGAGTAATGGGGGTGGGTATCTTCTGGATGACGGCCAGGCCGTCGGAAAGATATTCCCGGTTCGTTTCATTGATAAGGTCTTCGAAGCCGCTGCCCCGAAGACCTCTTGTTTTGAAATAACCCATCAGTCGATCTTGCCGCTGGAACCGAGGACGTCCCTCATCTTGTGGGCCACCATGTCCTTGATGGCTTCCCTTGCGGGTTTCAGATAGGTCCTCGGGTCGAATACTTCGGGCTGCTCCACGAACACCTGCCTTATGGTGGAGGTGACGGCGAGCCTTATGTCGGTGTCAATGTTTATCTTGGCGACGCCCATGGTGGCGGCCTTCCTCAGCATCTCCTCGGGAACTCCCTGGGCTCCGGGGATGGCTCCTCCGTAGGAGTTGCAGCGCTCCACCAGGTACTGGGGCACGCTGGAGGCTCCGTGGAGCACGATGGGGAATCCGGGCATGAGCCTGGTCACCTTCTCGAGTCTTTCGAAATCGAGCCTGGGCTCTCCCTTGAACTTGTAGGCGCCGTGGCTGGTGCCGATGGCTATGGCCAGGGAATCCACTCCGGTCTTCGCCACGAAATCAGCGGCCTGTTCGGGATCAGTGAATGCCGCGTCGGCGGCGGATACGTTGACCGCATCCTCGATGCCCGCCAGCTTGCCCAGCTCCGCTTCCACCACCACTCCGTGGTCATGGGCGTACTCGACGACCTTTCTCGTCTCGGCTATGTTCTCCTCATAGGGACGGCTGGAAGCGTCGATCATTACCGATGAGAATCCGTCGTCCACGCACTGCTTGCAGATCTCGAAATTCTCGCCGTGGTCCAGGTGCAGGCAAAGATCCAGCCCCGTGTCTATCATGGAGGCTTCCACCAGCTTCATCAGATAGATGGGCTTGGCGTATTTTCTTGCCCCCGCGGACACCTGCAGGATCAGCGGCGAACGCTCCTGAAGAGCGGCGTCCATGATGCCCTGGATGATCTCCATATTGTTTACGTTGAAGGCGCCGATGGCGTATTTGCCCTCGATGGCCTTTCTGAACATTTCAGTACTTGTGATAAGTGCCATTCTGTCTTCCCCCAAAGAATGTTTTATTATTTGAGTATCGTATATTCGGCAAGCTGCTCCTCGGTGATGTCCTCGGCGTTGAGGACCACGTAGCACTGCATGTCGTTCATCATGCACAGCTGTTTTATCCTGGAGAGGATCGCGAGGATCGCGCCGCTCTCGGACGTGCCGATCATCTTCGTTATGTTATCTATGTATATGCGGTTTATATCGTAATTCCCCGCGATCAGTCCGCACAGCATGCCGTAGAGCATACCGGCGTCCGCGACGCCGAACTCGCTGGTGTTTATGAAACGGATCTGCTTGCTTACCGCAAGGCGGTGGTTGTTGGACCTGTCCAGATATACTATCAGGCCGTCGGTGTTGTCAAGTTCGTTGTTTGCATGATCGATAAGCTTCTGGGTCTTTCCGCTGCCGTTGGACCCGTAGATCAGATTTATCATGGCCGTGTACCTCCGAAATCTTATACTTCTTCGTATACTCATTATACTATAAGAATCCGCCGGGGACATAACAAAATCTCAGATTAATGAGATTATTCGGTCCCGGCACCGAAAAAAAAGGAGCGTCCGGAAGGAACGCTCCCATCTGTGCGGTTATTTTCCGAGGCTGTCGATGTAGGCCGTGGCCGCCACCGCGGCGGCCGCTCCGTCCCCCACCGCAGTGGTCAGCTGCCTCACGCTCTTGGCGCGGCAGTCCCCCGCCACGAACACTCCCGGGGTCTTCGTCAGGGCGTCCTCACCGGAATCGAAGTAGCCGTAGGCGTTCAGGGACGCCACGCCTGAGAAGGCACCGTTCTCGGGGATGAGCCCGATGGCCTCGAAGAGGCCGTCCGCGCTGAAGGTCATCTCCTCCCCGGTGGCGTTCTTCATTGCCCTAAGGCCGCGGAAGCATCCGTTTTCGCACATAAGGGAGGTTATCTTCATGCCGGTGAAGCACCTGACGTTGTCTCTGGACAGCAGCACGTCCTGCAGGGCCTTCTCGCCGGTGAGAAAGTCCAGGTCCTGGATCACGGTGACGGTTTTGGCTTTGGCGGAAAGCAGTATGGCCTCCTGCAGGGCGGAATTGCCTCCCCCGGCCACCAGCACGTCGGCTCCGGCGTAGAAGTCGCCGTCGCACACCGCGCAGAAGGAGATGCCGTCCCCCACCAGGGCATGCTCGTTCTCGAGCCCCAGCATGCGGTGCTTCACTCCGGTGGCGATGATCACCGCCCGGGCTTCGTAGGATTTCCCGTCGTCGGTGGCAACGGTCCTTACGTCCCCCCCGCAGGCTATCCCCACGGCCTCCGCCAGCTCCACTTCCGCTCCGTGGGACAGGATCTGGTCCATCATGGCGTCCGCGAACTGGTTTCCGCTCATCTGGCTGATGCCGGGATAGTTCTCCACCCTGGGTGAATATGTGATCTGGCCCCCGAAACCGTTCTTCTCGATGACCAGCACGCTCTTTCCGTTTCTGAGGGCGTACAGCGCCGCGGTCATGCCCGCTGGCCCTCCTCCAATGACTATGATGTCGTACATTTCAGGATCCTTTCTGTAAAAAAATCGGGGGGAGAACTCCCCCCGGTCGGTTCTGTATCAGTTGTTCAGCCAGCCCTTGATGTCCGATACGCCCTTGAACTTCTCGAAGCCCGCGGGGTTCTCCACCACCAGGGTGGGGGCCTGTCTGATGCCGAAACGGTCCACGAGATCGGGATGCTCCTCGGCGATCAGCACGTCGTAGGTCTTTTCCGCCTTGTCCAGCATGGTCTTTGCCAGCTTGCAGTTGGGGCACGAAGGGGTGGTGAAGAGGATCAGCCTGTCCTCGCCTCCCGTGACCTGGGCGGCCTTTTCCGCCTGGGCGGTGAACTGCTGCCTCTGCACGAAGGATTTGCCCTCGATGTGGCTGCGTCCCAGATCGTAGGTGACCCTGTCGCGGAACTCCTGGGCCTTTCCGTCGTTCCAGTTCTGCACCGGGCGGTAGTAGCCGGTGATGCGGGAGTAGACCTCGGTGGGCTTTCCGCATTCGGGGCATCTGTAGACTTCGCCGTTGATGTAGCCGTGGTCCCCGCATACGGAGTAGGTGGGCGACAGGGTGTAGTAGGGCAGACGGTAGTTCTCTGCGATCTTCCTCACCAGGTCAGCCGCGGCCTTCCAGTCGGGGAGCTTCTCTCCCAGGAAGGCGTGGAACACTGTGCCGGAGGTATAGAGGGTCTGCAGCTCGTCCTGGATGTCCAGGGCGGTGAAGATGTCCTCGGTGTAGCCCACCGGCAGGTGGGACGAGTTGGTGTAGTAGGGCGTGCCGTCCATGTTCGCGGTGATGATGTCGGGATACACTTCCTTGTCATGCTTCGCGAAGCGGTAGCTGGTGGATTCCGCCGGGGTGGCCTCCAGGTTGTAGAGGTCTCCGTACAGCTCCTGGTAGTCGGAGAGACGCTCCCTCATGTGGTTGAGCACGTCCTTGGCGAACTGCTGGGCCTCGGGATGGGTAAGGTCAGCTCTCAGCCAGCGGGCGTTGAGGCCTGCCTCGTTCATGCCCACCAGACCGATGGTGGAGAAGTGGTTCTCGAAGGAACCCAGGTAGCGCTTGGTGTAGGGGTACAGGCCGCCCTCCAGGAGCTTGGTGATGACGTCGCGCTTGATCTTGAGGGAGCGGGCGGCGATGTCCATGAGCCGGTCCAGGCGCTTGTAGAAGTCGGCCTCGTCGGCGGCCTGGTAGGCGATCCGGGGCAGGTTGATGGTCACGACGCCCACGGAGCCCGT
>JAGACT010000250.1 GCA_017613995.1 Eubacteriaceae bacterium | reverse complement strand
CTGTAGTTCACGGTGCCGCCTTCGGGGTTGAATCCCCAGCTTACGGCAACAGCCTCCAGCAGGGTGGACTTTCCGGTGCCGTTCTCCCCCACAAAAAAAGTCACCGGGGCTCTGAGGGGTATGCTCTGTGTGTCCCTCAGGGCCTCGATGTCCATCAGGTAGGAGGAGGGATCCACACCCTCCCAGTCGATTCGTATCTCATCTATGAACAGGCCCGTGGCGCTCATGTCTCCTCCTTGTCCTCCGCGGCAGGATCATACCGCATACAGGATGCCCAGGTTCCTGATGCTGCCGTCGGATATCATGTCGTTGACGCTGAAGGCGTGCCTTTCGGGATCGGAACCATCTTCCTTCGTAAGGCCCTGCCTGATGAGTTCCGCGCATACCTCCCGGCACACGTTTTCGATCAGGGCGGATTTCTCCCCTGAGGCTTCCACCTCGTTCGGAGAGGTCATTATACGGTACAGAACCTCGCCGCAGTCCCCCATGAAGCTCAGATCTTTAAGGGCTCTGAAGCTCCACTTGTAGTAGGGCATGTATTCCCCGTTCAGAAGGAATATGACCTCCATGGCGCTTTTCACGAACTCGTTGGCGGCCAGCTGGGCTGCGGCCTTATCGCCTCTTTTCACCAGTCGGGGGTAATTGTACTCCCCGGCCTGGGCCATAAGGAACAGATGCCCGCAGAGCTTTTTGAGCTTCACGTCCCGGGGCATTTCGGACAGCATTCGTCTGATGCGGGTGAACTCGCCGTAATTGTCGAAGAACACCCTGCCGGATACCGCCTCCCTCAGGGCATAGGACGGCACCGAGAACCAGGAGGACGCATCCATCCTGCCGCCGACCACCCCGGCGTGCTCCCGGTAGAAATCCTCCGTCCTGATGACGCCATGGCGGCTTCCCCCCGCGGGGGAAACGCGGCTTCTTCTGAATCCCATGAATTCGACCGGGAGCCCGGCATAGGCCCTTTCCAGCCTGAAGGCGTCCTTCCTGTCCACCACGTCCTCCCCCGGGAGGAAGATGCAGAAGCCCGGCTCGAAATCGTGATCCCGGGACAGCTCGTCGTCGTAGCCCAGGCATTCGCTGCCGGATCCGACAAGGCCGCAGGCAAGATAGGGCAGAATGTCGGGGAACTCCCTCTCCAGCATGTCCCTGCCGTATTCCCGGAAATATCTTTCGGACAGTTCCAATCCCTTCAAATCTTTTTCCCCCCAAGGATCTTTTCGGCTCTTTCGGTCAGCACCGAAGCATATTCGGTAAAACCGTAATAATCGAATCCCGGAGCCAGTCTCCCGCAGACGAAGGCATAGTAGCTGTCCCGGACGGCGGAGGGATCCTCCATCAGATCCATGGCTTTCCTCACATAATCCTCTATGTCGGAGAAGCTCACGGCGTCCCCCTTTTCGAGCACCGTGCAGTCCGCCATGTTCATCAGGGTCACCGCCCTGTGGAGTTTTCCGCCGCCGGAAGCCTCCGTGATGTCCAGAGCCTTTCCGAAGCCCTCCAGGGATTCTTCATATCGGCCGCAGTCCATCAGTGCCAGGGCCATGTTGTTGTACAGGCCCGCCAGGGACGACGGTTCGACGGAGGAAGGATTTGCCTCCCAGATCTCCCGGGCTTTTTCGAAATACCCCAGGGCCCGTTCCGGCTGGGAAAATGCGGTACACACGGTGCCGCAGTTGACGTAGCAGGTGCCGGCGCTGAGGGTCTTCTCCATGTCCAGCTGCCTCATCAGTATGAGAGCCGCTTCAAGGCTCTCGAAGGCTTTCACGCTGTTCCCCTGCTTACGCCAGAAGCCCATCATCTCGTTTCTGAGGCTGAACTCTCCCCGCCTGTCGCCGGTATACACGGCTTCCGAAAGCCAGTAATCCAGATGCCTTGCCGCAGCGTCATACTCCTCCCGGGCCACGAGCTCGTCCAGCTTTTCGGTGACCCTGGCCATGGGTACGGCGGCAGAGCCGTACTTCCTTCCGGTCACGGGATCGCAAAGAAGGCACATGTCATCGGTATAGTCTTCTTTTTCGAGACGTCTTTCGTCGCTCATCTGATTCTCCGTTATGCTCCGCTAAGCCTGAGAGCTCTTTCTGAGTTCCGCCTGACGGTCCCTCTCCCGCCTTGCGGCATCGCCGGATACTTCCTGATCCGCCCAGTGATCGCATAACTCGCCTCTGCCCCGGTTTTTGACCAGGACGTATACGACCATCAGGAGGAGCACCAGGGATGCGCCCACGCTGCCCTCCACGCCGAAGTTGACATTGTAAAACAGTCCGCTGCGCGCCGAGGCGGCCTCGAGTTTGAAGATCGAGTACTCGGATACTATGCCGCTGTTGGGCAGTCCGAAGATTATGTTCTGGGTATAGTTCCATGCCATGTGGAAGCTCATGGCGGTCCACAGCGCGTCATAGTAGTAGATGAACAGGGAAAACAGCAGACCCACCAGAAATATCTGTACCCCTGCAAGAATGCCGAAACCATCGTTGCCCAGATGCATACCCATGAAGACCGCCGAATTGACCAGCACCGCCACCCAGGGGCTGCGGTACCTTCTGCGGAGTTTCTGATAAAGATACAGCCTGTCGGTTATCTCCTCTGCTCCGGACTGGACGAACACTGCCGCCATAAACCCGATGAGCACGACCGGATCGATACCGTTGTACGATAGCTTTATATCCCCCATGATCCATGAGATAAGCACGCACACACCGTTGGCGCAGAATCCCAGCAGGGCACCCAGCAGAAGGGATCTGAACGAGTTTCCCCTTCCGTTACGGCCGAAAGCCCTGAGCATGGGATGGTTTGCGGGGAAGATGAGCATGATGAGCAGAGCCAGGACCCATATGCCTCCGAAAAGGAGGTACATCGACATGAATGCACTGACCGATTCGCTTTCGGTGATCAGCCCCATCAGACCCGAGTGGAACTCCGTCTTCTGAACGATGCCGCTCAGAAGGGATCCGAACATGACAAGCAGGACCGATGCCAGTGCAGCGACGGGTATGATGTCCGTGAGCCTGCCGCTGGAACGGACGATCTTTCTGTATAATTCCTTCATAATATTCCGATACTGCCTGGAAAAAGGCAGCGTCATTCTCCCTTCTTTATCATTGCCCCGAAGCTTCCGGGGCATAAGACCATTGTTATTATACTGTATACGGTGCCTGTTTCGCACCGAAGAAAGCAATTTATCCTCACTATCCCGCCTCCGGGGCCCCGGTCCTCCCGAAACATGTTTTACGATCGGGCCCGGATGGAGTATAATCATAGCGCAGACCGATGCGACAGAGGTACATGATGCGCAGCCGTATTTACCAAAGCCCCCTGGGAAGGATAGTGATGAGCTCCGACGGGGAGGCACTGAACTCTCTCATATTCTCGGAAGAAGAACTTCCGGGCCCCATGGAAGGCTGCCCGGTGCTGGAGGAGTGCGTCCGCTGGCTGGATATCTTTTTCAGCGGACGGGATCCGGGCTTCACCCCTCCCCTGAAGGCGGTCTCCACCCCTTTCAGGCAGACGGTATGGGAACTGCTCCTGGATGTCCCCTACGGGCATCTGATATCCTATGGGGAGCTGGCCAGGGCGGCGGAGGAGAAAACGTCGAAACGATGCTCCGCCAGGGCGGTGGGCGGCGCCGTGGGACAAAACCCCATTTCCCTCATCATCCCCTGCCACAGGGTCATCGGTTCCGACGGCAGCCTTACGGGTTACGGCTGGGGGCTTGAAAAGAAAAGAAAGCTGCTGGAACTGGAGGGTTCGCTGAAGGCTCCGGAGGGAAAGATCCATGTTTGAACTTATAAACGAAAAGCTTAACGAGATCGAGGAGCGCTGCGGCGTGCGCGTCCTCCACTGCGTGGAGTCCGGCAGCCGGGCCTGGGGCTTCGCCTCCCCCGACAGCGATTATGACGTGAGATTCATCTACGTTCGCCCGAGGGAGCAGTACCTGAGACTGGACAGTGTCCGGGACGTGATCGAATGGCAGCTGGACGAGACCCTGGACATCAACGGATGGGACCTTCAGAAGACCCTGCGCCTTCTTCACAGTTCCAATCCCACTCTTTTCGAATGGAACGGTTCGCCCATAGTGTACCGCACCACCGGGGAATGGGGCATGGTATCCGAGGAGATCGGCAAATACTTTCTTAAAAAACCGGGACTGTATCATTACCTGAACATGGCAAAGGGGAATTACCGGGAATACCTTGCCGGCGAAACGGTCAGGCTGAAAAAGTACTTCTACGTGCTGAGGCCGGTGCTGGCCTGCAGATGGATCCTTCGCTTCGGCACGCCCCCGCCGATGAGATTCGACGAACTGGCCGCGCAGTGCCTCGACCCTTCACTGGAAAGCGCGGTGGAGCGCCTCCTGATGCTCAAGAGGGAGACTCCGGAACTGGGAGACGGCCCGAGGATAGATATCATAAACGATTATCTCGACAGCAGTATCGCGGAACTCGAGCAGCGGATCCGCTCCCTGAGCGACGAAAAGCCTCCAGGATGGGAGCGGCTCAACGGGCTCTTCCTGACGGTTCTGGACAAAACGGCGCAAAGTACCTGACGGCGCAGATGTGCGCCAAGGCTATGCATCAGCTTACGGGGAGGACGGATATGAAGACAGCAAGCAAGACGACCATATATATAGGGCTGAACGATTCGGAGACCGGAGTGCAGAAATTCGGCACGGACAGGTATCTGTCGACTCTTAAGAACGTATGCCTCAGCTACGGCGTGGCGTTCTCAGTCCATCAGATCGACGGAGGATACATCCAACGAGGACGGCCGCTACGTCCAGGAGACCACCCTGGAGCTGATGCTGGTGGACGTGGATGAGCACACCGTTATGGAGATCGCGAAGGACCTTTGCGTGTTTTTCCACCAGGAGAGCGTAATGGTGACCACCGCTCCCTGCCGTGTGGTCTTCGTCAGCGGGGAGCTGTGAAAAACGGCCATAGATATATAATAGGTTCCGGACCCCTCGGGGACCCGGAACTTATTTTTACTGAACTTTTCTGGCCTTCGCGCTGATGGAACCTATCCTCACGGCTATGACCTCCACGGCCTTCGTCATCCCGGGGGTGATCTCGAATTCCCGCCCGGTCTGATGCTTCATGAGGAGGCTCAGCCCCTTTATCTTCTCGCCGGTATCCGTAAGCCTGACGGCTGTGCCGAAACCCATGACGCAGGAGTATTCGGCCCCCCACTCGCAGGGCACGTCCCCTCCGCTTATGAGGCGGGTTCCCCCTTCCAGCTCGATACATACGCGGGGGTCCCTGTCGATAAGATCGAGTTTTCTGCCTTCCCGGGCACAGTGCACGTAGAAGGTGAAGACGCCATCTGCGTATTCGTATCCGAAATGCATGGGCACCACGTAGGGATACTCATCCGAAAACAGCCCCAGCCGCAGTACGCCGGCGCTTTCGATGATGCCGATGATCTCCCCGATATCGGTGATCTCCCTGTCAGTCCTTCTCATCCGCTGCCTTCCTTTCCGTTATATCCGCCTCCTCGATCCTGACCCGTACCGTATCTCCCCCGCCCTTGGCGAGAAGTTTCCGTATCGACTTTTTCACGCCGATCACCCAGCAGACGGACCCGTCTTCATTTTTCACGCCCATGTTCACGATGCTGCCGTCATAGGGCACTCCGTCGAATGAGGCGTGCACCCTGAGCCGTCCCTTTCCGGTCAGCTCCCTCAGATCCCACGGGAAAGCCACCCAGGCTCCCCCGTCGTCTTCGCTCTCATGGAGCACGGCATCGTATTCCCAGATCATCGCAGTATCTTCTCCATCTTCTTTCCCTTTGCCAGCTCGTCCACCAGCTTGTCGAGCCAGCGGATCTTCTGCATCAGAGGGTCGGTGATCTCCTCGACCTTTATGCCGCATACGCTTCCTTTGATCAGCCGGGCGTTCGGATTCATGGCGGGGGCCGCATCGAAGAATTCCCTGTATGTGGCATCAGTATCCCACTCACCGGGAGCGTATCCCGTGAGCCATACGATTATTTCGTCCACTTCTTCCCTGGTCCTTCCCTTTCTCTCGGCCTTGCTGACCAGCAGAGGATATACCTCCGAAAACTTCATGTCGAAGACGCTCTTTCTCATGCGCGGTCCCTCCCTGAAAAAAGCATGGGATCACAGTATGAACTGTACCACGGCGCCGGACGCCGCGCAGACCGCGAGGGCCAGCAGTTCACCGATAAAAAATCCCTTTATGTGGAACATGTAGTCATGATAGTCCGATACCATATCCTCGGTGCCCTCGAAGACGAACCGGGGATCGTGGCAGAACCATATGATGTCCAGGACGATCACGTCCCAGAGGTTCACGATGCTCCACAGGATCATACCGTATCCGAAGGCTTCGCCAAAGCGGCTGCAGCCGTTCACGTATCTCAGGACAAGGCTCAGGATAAGAACGAACACGAGGCAGGCGCCGATCTTGGCGGCGGCCTTCTTTTCGCCTGTGGGTATCTCTCCCCGGTAGCGCTCCAGGGACTTCACCCTCTCCTGGATACGGGGCGGATAGTTGTACAGGGTCCTGATGGGATCCCGGGACATAAGATATACCATTGCGGTGAACAGGGCGCAGAGCACCGCGCTCTCAGTAAGAATGATCTTCATGGTCCTCGCCTCTTCCTTTGCTGTTTCAGAAATCGATATTGTTCACGAAGAACAGCTTCGATGCGCTGATGTAGGTGCCCAGCTCCTCCTTTTCGGAGGCGTCGGCCACGTTGTAGTAGTTCTTTATCTTCGAGTAGATGTTGCGGCTTCGCTCCGCGTCGAGGCACAGGACCTCTCCGCCGTAGAAATAGTAATTGTAGTCGTCCACGTCGTGAAGGATCTTTCTGAGCATCATGCAGATGCCCACGGAGTTTCTGAGGGAGATCATTTTCTCCAGGATCCATACGTGGTCGTCCCTCAGCCTGCCCGTCACCGGGACGTTCTCCTCATCCTCATCGGCGGAATACTCCTCTTCGCCGGTCACGACGACGTCGCAGTAGCACACCGGCAGCCGTTTTAGCAGGCCGCTCAGCTTCTGCCTGTCGGTGCAGGAGACCGCCTCGGAGCAGACAGCCTTGTGGATGAAGTCTCCCGGCGTCAGCTCCCGTCCCGACCTTATCCCGGCCTCAGGGCCGTCCCATGGCCTGTAGGGATCGCAGATCAGTATGTTGTCTGCGGCGAAAAGCTGGCCGGATCCGGTAAGGGCGAACCGCCTCTTTTCCAGTACGTCCAGATATTTGAGGGGCCTTGAGTAGGATACGGCGCAGCGGACATAGGATTCTATGAAGTGGCGGTATCCCCTCAGTTCGCCTCGGAAGGGGTTTTCCACGTAATCCAGGTGCTTTTCCATCTCCCACAGCTCCGCGAGGACGTTCGGGAGAGAGCAGATGGCGTCCATCTTATCCGTCCAGGACGTGTCCAGAGTCTCGTACAGGACCATCACCTCCGCCAGCAGCTGTGTTTCCTCCGAAATGCCGCCGTAGACCTCGCGGAAGAATCTGAGGTAAGTTTCGGGATCCTTTATAAGCAGATGATCTCCGAACTTTTCTGCTCCGGACTCCTCGGCCGATGCCAGGGAAGCCTCCTCGGAGGAGATCTTCTTCATCGCTTCGCCGGACATTTCGTCTATGATCCCCACTGTCTCCTCCACGTAGATGGAATACAGCGACATCAGCGTCACGGCGTCGTTTTCGTTCACGACCCTGTCTATCAGAAGCTGGGCCACGTAGTGGCGCATCGGCGTGATCCTAAGGAAGGATTCGTGCTTGCTGTCGCTCTGGAAGAGCTCGATCACCCGGGTGAAGTAGAAAAGATCGCTGGAGGATATCTGCACCAGCAGCTTCTTGATGACTTCTATGCAGTAGTCCCGTACAGGGGAGTATCCGCAGGCCTCCTGCAGGAACTGCAGGTTCTCTATGCAGATATCGAAGTTCTTTTTGTCGACGGACTTGAGGGAATTGAGATACAGGTGGTTTATCTTTTCCTTCGCCTCGTCGATCCTGCCCCGTTCGATCTCTTTTCCGAAATCCGATCCAAGGATTTTTTTGATGTGGCTGCGGCGGAAGTATATGGTGGTCATCTTGAAAAAGAGGATGATCACGAAGCCTATGCCCAGGACGAAAGAGCTCAGAAACATCTCCGTCCACAGCTTCACCACCGACAGCGTGGCGGCCGCCAGGGCGATGTATGAGAGGACGGACAGTCCGAAGAAGTTGTAGACGGGCGGATTTATAAGCACGTAATCCGTGGCGTTTTCGTAGTAGACCACGTCATCCTTGTTCGACAGCGTGGCGAGAAGGGAGGTGGTGATGAATATCACGGAATACATGATCCCCAGTACCGCCAGATAGTCGGAGCGGGTTTCGGGGCTCATCCGAAGATCTCCCGCGAAGCGGCAGAAAGCGCTGACCGCGAGGAAGACCAGGATTATCAGGATGGCGGTGACGAGAATGTTCAGCAGTTTTTTCATATGGACGTCTCTCAGCGGGATTTCACGGCCGGCCGCCGGGGCGGACGCCGTCTGTATAATGATACCACATCCGGCCCGCCGTGTCCCGGTAAAACGGAAGCCGGATCAAAAAAACGGGATGCAAAGGCATCCCGTGAAGAGTGCTTTTCGCATGCTGCCGCAGGATCTACAGTTCCGAAAAGATCCTGCTGCCCTTTCTGCCGAGCCACCTTAAAAAAATCAGCGACGATACGGCCATCAGTGCCGTCCACGCGGCCAGGTAGGACGCGGCGCCCATCATGCCTCCCGCGAGGAGATATCCTCCCGCCAGGGCGATGCTTATGAACCAGCTCGTGAAGATGGATATGAGCACGGACACGCTCTTCTTTATGGGCGTGATCTCGTTGGTCCAGCTGAGGGACGGCATTTTGAGTCCGAGGAATATCCCGAAAAGGGCCGAGAACACCGTGCAGGCCATGGACATGCAGACGACCAGCACCCTGAGTGCGAGATTGGCTCTCAGTACGGATACGCAGCATACGGAAGCGAACAGCATGGGGACCCCGGTAAGGATGATCTGCACCGCCGCTTTCGACGCGATGACTGTCCCGGGGGACACGGGCAGGGACTGGGGTATCCAGATGCTTTTTCCTTCCAGAGAGACCGACGGCACAGCCATGTCGTTCATCGAACCCAGCATGCAAAGCATGCTGGTGACGAGGACCGCGGAGAATCCCGGAAGATCCATGTAGACGACGTCCAGTATCATCAGAATATCCCTGCCCTTAAAGAGCATAAGGATACCGGATAACGGAAGGATGATGATCCCCAGGCCGCAGTTGAGCATGTAGGCGGCGCTGGAGGCGAACCGGGCGAACTCCTTTCCCATCAGGGCTGCGAAGGGACTTTTCTGCCTGGCTGTCTTTTCGACGTAGCGCACCTTTTTGACCGATCCCGTGGAAGTGGCTATGGAGATGAAGGAGCGGGACATGACGTACCACAGAAGGCCCGAGACCAGCGCCGTCACGGCGAAGACGGTCAGAACGGCCTTCACGTCCCCTTCGCCCGACCTCCCTATCAGATACAGAGCGTAGGCGGATCCCTTTATCTTCTCGCCGTAGGCCTGGGCGTTGGCAAGGAACTGCGAGATGATCTCCGACGCGCGGAAATAGAAGTAATAGTACGCTGCTATGAACGCCAGCGAAATAAGCACGGTGATGTAGCTGCGGTTTTTGAGCTTCAGGCTTATCTTTGCCACGACCCATCCGAGAAGGCATGAGAGCAGCAGCACGATCAGGGACAGGACGATAAACAGCATTATGCCGCATACCACCTGAAGGGATGATGCCTTTTGGGTGATCCAGTAGACGATCAGCGCGGGCAGCATCACCACCGCCACGTACATGGTGCCCATCAGATAGACGTTGAAAAGCCGGGCTCCCAGCAGGGTCCTGACCGGTATCGGCATGGACAGAAGAAGATCGTTGTCCTTCGAGAGGTACAGCTGCTGGTATGTGGTGAAAACGCTTCCGAAGGCGCCGAACACCACCGCCATGATGCTCATAGTCAGAAAGTACAGCCATCCGAAGCCCATGCCGGTAAGAGGTCCGCACAGGCTCAGCGACATGGCGGCGAACATCCCGCCGAGGACGCCCCCCAGAAGCAGGACGAAGAAAAAGAGCATGGCGATAACGCCTGCAGCGGAACGCATCTTTTTCTTCTTTTCATCGTAAACGAAGCTTTTGAACATTTCGGTCAGCTGCAGCTTGATAAGGGTCCCAAACATCACTCGGCCTCCAGTTCCAGGAAAACTTCCTCGAGACTGTCGTCTCCCTTCACTTCCTCCATGGTGCCTTCCTTTATGAGCCTTCCCTGCTTGATTATGGCTACCTTGTCACAGAGTTTCTCCGCAACTTCCAGCACATGGGTGGAAAAGAAGATCGCTCCTCCCCTGTCGCAGTGCTCCCTCATGAGTTCCTTGAGCAGATGGGACGCCTTGGGATCCAGTCCCACGAAGGGCTCGTCCATCACGATGAGCTTCGGATCGTGTATCAGGGCCGATATCACCGCCAGCTTCTGCTTCATGCCGTGGGAGTATGCCGATATGGACTGCGCCAGGCTTTCCGTAAGCTCGAAGGCGTCCGCGTAGCGGCGGATCTTCTCCTGCCGCTCTGAAGCGGGTATGGCGAAAATGTCTGCCACGAAGTTGAGATAGCCTATGCCGCTCATGAACTCGTAAAGGTCAGGATTGTCCGGGATATAGGCCATGACTTTCTTGCATCCGATGGGATCATCCGCGATATCCATGCCGCAGACCTTTATGCTGCCCTCATCGAACCTGAGTATACCGGCGATGCTTTTGAGGGTGGTGGTCTTTCCGGCTCCGTTATGGCCTATGAAACCGAAGATCTCCCCCGGTCTGATATGCAGCGAAAGATCGTCCACTGCCTTTTTGTCGCCGTATGTTTTCGTAAGATGCTCTATAACCAGCATTATCATTGCTCCTTCGGAGATATATTTCCCTACTGACGGTATTTCACCGCGGTGCCGTAGGCGATGACCTCCGCGGCGGATGACATGATGGCGGAGGATCCGTAACGGATGCCCACGATGGCGTCGGCCCCCAGGGCCTCCGCTTCGTCCACCATCCTCTTGGTGGCGATCTGCCTGGCTTCGGTGAGCATCTCGGTATAGTCCGTCAGCTCTCCGCCCACCAGGGTCTTCATTGCTGCCATGAAATCCTTTCCGACATGCTTCGTCTGGACGGTGGCGCCCTTTACGATGCCCAGCGCCTCCAGTTCCATACCCGGTATGTGATCAATACTTACGAGCTTCATCTTCTTCTCCTTTGTTTATTTCATTTAATCTTTCCCTGAGGGCCAGGAAGACTCCCAGCACCATGACAAGGGGGATGCCTACGATAACGGGATACACCGGCCAGGGGACGGGATCCGCCGCATTGCTCAGCAGCACCGCCGCGGGCATGGCCGCCATCAGCAGCATCATGATGATCCCTGCGGTGACCGCTGCACGGCTCCTCTTTTTGACGTCGCTGTTTCCCACGTTGAGGAACCTGACTCCCTCGCTTTCCATATCCTCCATATCGCTGAGGATATCCGTGGTCCTTATGGTCTCGAAGGACGCGCCCTCCCCGATCATGTCGGAACATATCCTGGCGACTATCTGGTCGCTTCTTATCCTGGAGTTCATCTCCCTCAGATGCTGCTCGAGGCAGTCGTTCAGGGACAGCTTGCCCTGGATCAGGCTGCGTATGTCCTCGAAAGGTATGGATAT
>JAGACT010000030.1 GCA_017613995.1 Eubacteriaceae bacterium | reverse complement strand
TTGTTAGTATACATCATCACCTTCGTGCTGTCAACAAGCTTTCGGCGGATTTTTTAAATTATTTTTGCGGGTATTTTCGGTTTTTCCCCGTATTTTTACGAACATGATCACATCGCGGGTGTAAATATCGAATCATGATGTCTGTTTTCAGAAAACAAAGGGAGCCCCGCCGAATGGGGGCTCCCTGGGATACTGTGATCCCTCACTGTTTTCTGTACTGTTCCGCGATATCCACGAGTTTCTTGTAGAAAGCCTCGGAATAGATCTTGTCGTCGAGACCGTACTTTTCCACCATCTCAGTGTAAGTTATGGCGCTGGTGTTCTCCGTCAGAAGCTCGTCGAACAGCTCGGCGGCCTTCCTGGGTTCCTCAAGATACCTGGCGTACATCGCGAGACTCGCGGCCTGGCTCATAACGTAGCTGACCACGTATCCCGGCGAATCGGAATAGTGGGGTATATGGGCCCAGAAGTAATTGTTTCCGTCGGCTTCATTGGCAGCGTCGTATCCGAAAGCGCGGGCTATGTCGCCGGCCATCTCGGAAACCTTCTCGGGAGTCAGGTCAGGAGTCGTGTACAGGATCCTTTCCACTTCCGCCTGGAAGCCGCAGTTCTGCAGCGTGCCTATGGCGTCGGCGAAGAACTGGCGGGGTATGCCCTTGCCCGCGTCCCCGTAGATCTTCTGAAGCTTGTCCATGTACATCAGAACGAATCCCGTGGACTGAGTCTCCGCCACATCCAGATCGAACACGAAGGACGCCACGGAGTTGTTGTGGTCGTAGTAGAAGTTGATGCAGTGCCCGGTCTCATGGGCTATGGTGCCCAGAAAGCTCATGGTGTAGACGGGATCTTCCTCATGCACGTAGATGAAGGGCTCGCTGTAAGTGAAGAACTTTGTGGAGAATCCCACGGCGTAGGCTTCCTCTCCCACTATGTGCAGCAGGTCGTAATCTCTGATGTACTTAACCGCTTCGGCGGCGTTGGCCCCGAGGTACTTTCCGTTCAGCAGCTCGTCATAGACCCCGGTCACATCCAGGCTCATCAGGGGAAGATAGTCCGCCCGCAGATAGTCGATGGACTGCAGGATGCCGGGATAGCTCTTCAGATACTGCCTGGTATAGCCGGCGATGATCTCGAAATCATCATAGGAATAGGTCCTGGAATAGTTCTCGGTCCAGGCCATTTCGTAGTAGTTCGCGTAGCCGTGCATGGCCGCCACCTCGTTGCGGAGCCGGGCTTCCTCTATGAGTATCCTTCCCATCTCCATGGCTTCAGCCCTGTACAGTGCCGCGTAGACGTCCTCGTATTCGTCGGAGTACACATCCAGGCTGTCCCAGTCCTCCCAGGTCCACTTCTGACCGTTGTACTCGGCGGTGACCTCCTTCGTTCCGGAGTAGTATTCGTTGAACTCGGCCTCCAGTTCCGTGATGCGGTCCTGCAGGGCGGCTTCCTCGTCGCTCATGCCCTCGTATCCGTAGAAAGAGGACGCGTCCTTCAGCTTCAGCGCGTCCAGCATCAGCTGCTCGTAGGGGCTGTCCAGAATCCTGGATACAATAACCCTCAGATCGTCGTCTATATATACTGAGAGCGCGTCGGCTTCGATATACTTTTCGAACTTTTCCTCATCCTCCGGGGTGGAATAGTACTCGATCTCCAGGTACGTATATGCGTCGCAGAGCTGTGCGTACACGTCGATGAGCCTGTCGATCAGTTCGGCTACTTCGCTGTCGTTGCCTTCCGAAGCGATCGCTTCATCCAGGGCGTCCACGATATCGTTGAACTCGGTATCGTCGAATTCGCCGAAGACCATGTCGCCGTATTTGACGTCCTTTCTGTCAGGCACGTCCGGCGAAGGCTCTCCGCCTCCTGAACTGCCGCAGGCGGCAAAATTTAAAATCATCACAAAACAAATCAGAAGTGATGCAAATCGTTTGAATTTCATGTCTTCCTCCATTTTGATTTAGCACAAAATAATTATACTTCCTGATTATTTCGTTACAAAGATATTTACAAATCTATTTGAGGGTGGTATCATTGTGGTGTAAATGAATAAAACCACGACTTGTTCGGAACACGGTGTGAATCCGTGACAGCATCCTTGCTACTGTGAGAAAGAAGTCAGATCTTTACATGTTCGGTGGAGCAATATGCGTTAGGCATTTCAAGGGTAGTGCCGAAGCAGAGACTGCACCGAAACAAATTCGGTGTTTTTTTCATTTATATGTCATTTAGCGCCATTGTGCGCGCAACCTCCCATTTTTCAGCACCGTGAATGTACCGGCACGGTGCTCTTTTTTTATCTGAAGATCACCTGGGTGCCGTTCAGCACGAAGCATATGTCCCCCTCCTGGTCGGTGCGGTGCACCTCGCATCCCAGGTCCTTCAGACGGGAAAGCAGCACCTCGTGGGGATATCCGTGGGAGGAATGCTTCCCCGCGTCGGATATGACCACGTAGGATGGCATCACTTCCCTGAGCAGCAGGTAGCTGTTGGCCCCGTCGGCGGCGCTGCCGTGATGGGACGCCACGAAGACGTCGCTGGAGAGGATCGCGGGAGAGTCGATGATGTCGTTCGCCTCCGCCCCCGTCATGTCTCCCGGGAACAGCACGGATACGGCTCCGTAGGACAGCCTCACCACCACGCTCATGTCGTTGATGTCCTCGTACTCCCCCAGGGGCCCGAGGAAGGTGAAGGTCAGTTCCCCGTATTCCACGCTCTCACCCACGGGGGCCGTGAGGACCTCGCTTCCCGAGGACGAGAAGAATTCGAGGCAGTCCTGGTAGAAGGAGTTCTCCGGATCCCTGCAGGGGGAGATGTATACCCTGTCCACCTTTATGCCCCTGAGCACCGGATAGCCCCCGAAATGATCCGCGTGGGAATGGGAGATCACCAGCATGTCGATGTGGTCGATGCCCTGTTTTTCTATAAAGGATGCCAGCAGGTCCCGGTCGGCGTAGGAGCCCGTGTCTATCATGAAGCACAGCTCGCCCTTGATGATCACGGCGCACATGGCGTCCCCGGTATAGGGGATCCAGACCGTGCAGTTATCGCCTGCCTCTCCGGGGGCGGAAACGCCGTGGTTGAGAAAAACGAGCACGCCCGCGAAGGCGCAGCACAGCATTATCAGCACTATGAGTCCTGCCGGTATCCGGCGTCTTTTTTTCTCCATGGCGCGTCAGTGTCCCCGGGGACACATTTTCTCCTTTACAATCTTTCGTTCTCTGGTATAATCCTATTATACAGGGGGTATTCCCGGTTTTTAACTCTATTCTAATATTTCATCAACTCTCGGTTAATATTGATATACTATAGTACCCTTACAAAGGCGGTAGAAAAAGGTGAAAAAGAAACTATACAAGGATGAATCCACTGCAAAGGTATCGGGAGTGCTCAGCGGCATAGCCCAGTACTTCTCTGTGGACGTGAATATTGTCAGGATAATCTACGTGCTTCTGTGTCTTTTCGTGATCAGGATCATACCCGGGGCGATCATTTACTTCGTCCTGAGCTATATAATGCCCGACAAGAAGGACATAGGATACGACGACTACGAAGTGCACTGAACAATTTCAAAGGGGCTGCGAAGGCAGCCCCTGTTTTTATTGTTCCGTTTTTCCCTTCTTCCCCTTAATGTTCACTATGAACAGCAGAAGCGCATAGTATGCAGCGATCAGTCCCAGGACTATCATGGTCATGGTATCCGATTTCGGGGCCATGCTCACCAGCACCAGCAGGGGGGCTCCCAGCAGGATCGCGAAGCTGGAGCCTATGACCAGGTTGTTGGCAGCCGGAGTCTCGAAGGCGGGGTCTATCTCCCTGAGGAGCAGCACGCCGGAGCTGATTGTGCCGGTCATCATGCCGTACATGGAGATAAGGCCCTCGTAGTAGTAGCCCGGATAGACCTTTCTGCAGACATACTTGAGATGCAGCAGGGTCACCACCGCTCCTGCCACCGCCATCAGCACGAAGGGCATCCAGAGGCCGGAAAGATCCTCCAGTTCAATGGAGACGATGCCCGCCACTATCATCAGGTCGAAGGCGAAGCCCGAGATACGGGACAGCAGGTAATTGTTCTGATACTGCCGCACCATGATGTTGTTCTTTTTGAGGACGTTGAAGATGCTCCTGAGGCCTATGGCCAGTCCGGAGCCGATCATGAAGTTGAAGCCCCACAGCAGGGAGTTGAGGCTGTTGCCAAGGCCCTCCGAAATGGCGGAGAGTCCCATGGTGAGGTACTTGGTCAGGATGAACGTGGTGAGATACACGAAGAGCACCAGGGCCATCTGCACCGAGAAACGGTCCACGGACTCGGAGATGGGGATCTCGTTTGTGTCCTGGAAGGTGTCTATGGTCACGCTGCCGCCGATCTCGTCGAAATCAAGCCGCCTGATCTTTCCCTGTCTGACCAGCCAGTTGAGATATATGACGCCCACTATGCAGGCGCACACGTAGCCCGCCGCCGCCAGAGCCAGACCGAAGGAGCGTCCTCCGGCGAAGCCCATGGCTTCGTAGGAGCCTCCGATGTTGTTGGCCTGTCCGGGTCCCTGGCCGTATCCCATGGGCAGCAGGACGCCCGCGGCCTTGAACAGTCCCGGCATCAGGGTGTATCCCAGCCCTATTGAGATGGCCAGGCCCGCCATGGCCTGGATCATGTAGGAGCCCACTATGACGGCTCCGCTTCTGAGGCCCACCAGATTGCCCCTGTCCTCCTCGCTCTTGGCGGGGATCCTCAGGGACGTGGCTATAAAGCCGATGGCGATGCAGTGGTAGGTGATCGCCTCCATGAAGAAGGGATCCACCTTTATCAGGCCCGCTATCTTGAGTAAAAGCAGGATAAAGCCTCCGAGGACCGCGGTAGGCATCATCATCCTTCTTATGAACCCGACTTTTCTTCTCAGCAGATTGGCCAGAAGTATCGTGGCCGCCAGTATCCCGCACTGCACCACGGGATTCCATACGGCGGTATTGGCTGCAGAATAATCCATTTTGTATTCACCCCTTGTCTGTAGTTGTCATCATATCGTACAGAAGGCTGTACTTCAGGGCACAGAAATCCTTTCTGCCGTGTATCTCGTACTGTTTCGAATCTATGGTAAGGTCGATGGTGTTCGAGGAGAACAGGGCGACCCCCTCGATGTCGGAAGGCTTCATGAAGATGCCGTTGAACATGAACCCTCCGGTGAAGGCGGTGAGCTTGCCGGGGG
>JAGACT010000249.1 GCA_017613995.1 Eubacteriaceae bacterium | reverse complement strand
ATAGACTATACAGTCCAGCACGTGATCAACGCCTACACCGAGGGCAAGGGCATCCTCTGCCACGGCGACGCTGTATTCGGCGATGCCGTTCTCACCATGAATATCCATGCCCACCCCGAGCAGTTCGATCCCTGGGGCAGCGCCACCGCCTACGTCGACGCCATAAGGTGTGACGGGGAAGTGATCATTTCCGGCACCGAGGTGAGCATCACGATGGGGGCCGAAGAGGGCAGCGGTCCCTATGCCCAGCGTTTCTGCGGCATCGGCGGCGACACCCTCTCAGGAGTGACCCTCTCCGACGGAGCGGTGCTCGATATCCTTATCGATTCCGACAGCATCTTTAACGCCGACGGCATCTGTCCCGACAGCTCCTCCTCCGGATGCGACATAATCATCGGGGAGGGGTGCGGGCTGGATATCGATATAAAGGCCATGGGCCTGGTGACGGGCATATATACCCTCGGAGGCGTTTACCTCAAGGACGCGCTCCTGAACGTGGACGTGGCCACCGAAGTGGGCAGCGCCCTGGGCATCTACTCCGTGGGAGGCTATTTCGAGCTGACCGACTGCAATTACGAAGTGAACGTCACTGCCGACGCGCCCAATAACGCAAGCCTCGCCATGGCGATGCCCTTCGCCTCCGGCGACGCGGATTTCACCGAGGGCTACGAGCCCCAGTTCATAATCATCCGGGGAACGGACAACCGCATACTGGTTCCCGACGACGGGGTGGTGAACCTCTTCGGACTGTTCGTGGGCAGCGACGCAGAAGGCTCTCCCATAATCCTCAGCTGCGAGAGCATATACAGCGATTCGGACAGGACTGAGCCCGTATCCGCCGTTTCCATCGGCATATTTGGATACAGAGTGCAGTTCGTGGAGAACGATCAGACCGTGACGAAAAAGGTCAGGCCCGGCTCCGCCGTCGATCCCCCCGCGGATCCGAAAATCTACGGCTTCGATTTCGAAGGCTGGTACGAGGACGAGGATCTGAAGGTGCCCTTTGACTTCACCAAAGCCATAAACTCCGATACGAAGGTCTATGCCGCCCTGTACAAGGTGGAGTATGATCCCGTAAGCGGCAGCAGCGCCGGATGGGTTAACGGATCCGGATCGGGCCTGGACATCGTCATCAAGAGAAACCGCCAGGACGAAGAGTGCATCGATCACTTCACCGGCGTGATCGTCTCCGACGAAAAGGGCAGTTTCGAGAAAGTCCTTACGCAGGGGGCTGACTTCACAGCCGAATCCGGCAGCACAGTGGTGAAGCTGAGTTCGTCCTTCCTCGACAGCCTCAAAGCGGGACGTTATACCCTCACCGTGGTATTCGACGACGGAACGGTGCCTCTGGACCTGAGCATTTCCGTGCCCTCCGGAGGAAACACGCCCCTCACCGGAGTGGGATCGAATATGAATCTGTGGCTGATCCTGATCGGGATCTGTGCCGCGGCTCTGGTGATGATAAGGCTTGTGAACGGCAGGAGAAAGAATTCAAAGGACTGATAATAGCATCATGAAGCGGGAGCGATCCCGCTTCTTTTTCTGTCCTGACCACGCGGGGTCCGGACCGACGCGTAAAAAAGGCAGAGGATCTCCTCTGCCTTAATGATTTGAGTTTTCGTTTTCGCTATTTCAGTTTCAGCGTCTTCTCGTAAGCGGATATGACCGCCTCGGAAACGGCGCTTCTGAAGCCCGCGTCCTCCAGGGTCAGCACGCCTTCGATGGTGGTGCCGGCGGGGGAGCATACGGCGTCCTTGAGGGCCCCGGGATGCTGCCCGGTCTCCATGAGGACCTTCGCGGTGCCGATGACGGTCTGCTGGGCGAACAGCATCGCCTTGTCCCTGGCGAGGCCGCATCTCACGGCTCCGTCGGCGAGGGCTTCTATGAACATGCACACGAATGCGGGTCCGCATCCCGACACCGCGCTGGCGGCGTCGATGAGCTTCTCGTCCAGGGGACTGAGGATCCCCGCTCGGCTCATCACTTCGGTGAACACTTCGAGCTCCTCCTGCGTTGCTCCGTCGCTGCAGAAAAGTATCATCCCTTCTCCCACGGAAGCGGCGAGGTTCGGCATGATGCGTATCACGGGATAATCCCCGGCCATCCTTTTTATGTCTGCCGTGGTCAGGCCCGCCGCCATGCTCACCAGCACGAAGCGGTCCTTTCTGGAGGCGAGAATATCCTTTATCTCACCGAGCATGTCCTCCATCATCTGGGGCTTTACCCCCAGAAAGATCATGTCCGCCTGTCGGGCCAGCTCGGCTATCCCGACTGATGTCACGCCGCAGCGCTCCTGCAGGCCCAGGGCTTTGCCCGTATCCTTATCGTTTACCAGGATGCTTTTCGGGTCCGTCGCCCTGGCCGCGCAGGCTGCCAGAGTCCCTCCCATGTTTCCGCATCCGATGAATCCGAAAGTGTTTCCCATTTTTATCTCCTTATCTGACCGTTTCCGGTGATTATGTACTTGTAGGTATTGAGTTCCCTCAGCCCCATGGGGCCCCTGGCATGGAGCCTCTGGGTGGAAATGCCCATCTCGCATCCCAGGCCGAACACCCCTCCGTCGGTGAAACGGGTGGAGGCGTTGACGTATACGGCCGCGCTGTCCACGTTCATGGTGAAGTATTCTGCCTTCGCGGGATCCTGCGTGATGATGGCGTCCGAGTGTCGGGTGGAATGCTCCTCGATGTGGCGGCAGGCCTCCTCTATGCCCGATACCGTCTTTACGGCAAGGATATAGTCGAGAAACTCCGTGTCGAAGTCATTCTCCCCGGCGGGAGTGCCTTGCGTGAATTCCGCCGCGTCCTCGCTGAGCCTCAGTTCCACGGGGATCTTGCCCTCCGCGGCCCTCCTGTCGGCCAGCATCTCCTTTACCTTCGGCAGGAACTGCCCCGCAATAGAGCGGTCCACCAGCAGCACTTCCATGGCGTTGCATACGCTGGGCCGCTGGGTCTTGGCGTTGTCGATGATCTTAAGGGCCATTTCCTGGTCCGCGGAGCTTTCCACGTATACGGTGCAGATGCCCACACCCGTTTCGATGACGGGAACCGTTGCGTTCTCCACGCAGCTTTTTATCAGGCCCGCACCTCCTCTGGGGATCAGAAGGTCCACCAGCCCCGAGGCCTTCATAAGAGCGGCCGCGCTGTCCCGGGACGGATCGTCCACCATGCAGATGATGTCCTCCGGCAGTCCCGTTTCCCTGAGAGCGCTTCTCATTGAATCCGTTATCACATGGGCGGTGCGGAAGGCTTCCCTGCCGCTTCTGAGGACGCACACGTTGCCGCTTTTCAGACACAGGGCCGCGGCGTCGGAGGTCACGTTGGGACGGGATTCGTAGATGATGGCTATGACTCCCATGGGGACGCTCACTTTTCTGATGGCTATCCCTTCTGCCCCCGTGGTCTCCTCCAGCACCCTTCCCACGGGATCGGGCAGAGCCGCTACGTTTCTTATGCCGTCGGCCATGTCCTCTATGCGCCTGGGGTTCAGCATGAGCCGATCTAGCATCACGTCGCTGATGGCCCCTTTGGCTTCCGCCATGTCCAGTGCGTTGGCTTCGAGGATCGCCTCAGTGTCCGCCACGAGCCTTGAAGCCATCTTCTCCAGGGCTTCGTTCTTTTTTTCGGTGCCCAGGGTGCGCATGAAGCTCCTGCAGGCAGAAGCGTTTTTCAGCATCTCACTGACCTGCATTGGAATTCTCCTTTCTTGCGTGGAACCTGGTGCCGACGCTCTCGCCGTCCGCCACTTTGTACAGAAGGTTCGGGTCGTTTCCGTTCATGATGATCATGTCGCAGCCGCTGTCGGTGGCTATCTTCGCCGCTGTGAGCTTTGTCTTCATGCCGCCGGTTCCCAGGGAGGAGTCGCTGCCCCCGCCCAGAGCCATGATCTCGTCAGTGAGCTCGGGCACGTCCGGTATGAGCCTTGCAGAGGGGTCCCTGTGGGGGTCCGCCGAGTACAGGCCGTCTATGTCCGAGAGCAGGATCAGAAGATCCGCTCCTATGCTTTCCGCCACTATCGCCGCCAGGGTGTCGTTGTCTCCTATGACGATCTCCTCCGTGGCGATGGTGTCGTTTTCGTTAATGATCGGGATGGTCCCCAGCTCCAGCAGCCTGTTGAGGGTGTTGATGAAGTTGTGATAGCGGATATCGCTCCTTACGTCGGAGGCGGAGATGAGGATCTGGGCCACCACGTGGTTGTATTCCCCGAACAGCTTGTCATACTCGTACATCAGCTCGCACTGCCCCACGGCGGCGGCTGCCTGCTTGGTGGCCATGTCGTCCGGCCTTCCCGGCAGGCCCAGCTTGCCGACGCCCATGCCTATGGCGCCGGATGAAACTATGATGATCTCCATGCCGGAATTCTTAAGGTCGCTCATGACCTTGCACAGGCCTTCGACCCTTCTGATGTTGAGCCGTCCCGATTCATGGGCCAGGGTGGATGTTCCGATCTTTATGACTGCTCTCATACGGACCTCCCGAGATTTCGTTTTTATGGTTAAACTTAATTATATATCACATCCGCTCCGAAAGTCAAAATAATATAAGGCAAATCGGGGAGAAAGGCCGCATTTTTCCTAATAATCTGAATATCTCTCTTCCGGCGGATCCCCCCTTCGCCATGACCGGATGGACGCAAAAAAACCGCCCCGCCTGTGCGGGACGGCCTCTGTCACTGCTTACACATGCACAGTCGTTTACTGGACCATGCCGTTTTTGACCGCTTTTCTGTATTCGTTGTAGGCGGCCTGGGCTTCCTTGCTGTAGCCTTCGATCAGACCGGGATTCTTCGCCCGGATGTTGTCGACGATGCGCTCCTCCAGTCCGGGCTCGGTGCCCTTGTTGATGGTCAGGAGCATCTTCTCCTTGCCGTCGGAAGTCTTGCCCACCAGGTATTCGCCCACCTTGACGAAGTTGTAGCGCTGGATCCTTCTGAACACCCACTTGATATCCGCAAGATCGATGATCGTCCCGTTGCTCTTGGTGAAGATGTAATCCGGGGTCACGAGCACGGCGGGTTCGGTGGGATAGTTGGCGATGGCCGTCGCGAACTGTGATCCCGCAGCTTCCATCCTGCCCTCGGTCTCGAGACGGCTCAGGGCCTTCTTGGCCTTTGAGCGGGAGATGACGGAGAACAGCCCGGTGCCGATCCATCCCATCAGGCTTATGAAGGCGATGATGAAGAAGACCGAGCTCTTTGTACCCGAAGGGCTTCCGGAAGTATTCAGGAACATTTTCCCGAAATACGTGCTGTACTCCACCTGGCTCATGCCCCATACCTCGGCTATGGCCTTCTTGGCGGAATCGCTTATCTTGACAGACAGCCCGTAGATACGGTAGGGCTCGGGAGCGACGGCGTCGTCGTCGCTGTCCCAGTATGTCCTCTGGGCGCTCATGGCATAGACCTCTGAGGACTTGAGTATCACTATGGCGTAGTTGCCGTCCTTGTCCAGTACGGTATAGTAAGTGCTGGAGTCATATTTGTACAGCCAGTCCGACAGTCCCACCACGTCGATGTAGCAGTAATCACCGCCGGATGCGGCGGAATTGTTGAACTTCACTGCGGAGGAACGGTCATCCCCGTTTCCGGAAATGGTGGCTCCCAGGACCAGGCCGACGATGAACAATGCCAGCAGTGCCCAGGCAACGATCCTGACTGCCTTGGGCGGTTTGATGTAATTGCTTATAGCTGTTGAATAATCCATGATATTTCACCTCTGTGGGGAGTATAGCACATTTTCCCTTATTACCATAGTACAGGTTTATTTTTGAAAAAAGAGGTCCCGGATAACAGGTTCGGGAGAGCTTTGAGCTCAGGCCGGACCCCTTACAGCCGATTCCGGCTCAAAAATGATCCAAAGTATAAATAATTGGTGCTGGGAAGAGCTGCGGGATGGTATAATAAAATTTACAAACGTCAATTCAGGAAGATAATATCATGAAACTTGAACCCATCATCATAAGCCTGCTGGATACGGACCTGTACAAGTTCAACATGAACCAGGTCATCTTCCACAAGCACACGGATCTTAACGGACAGTACTTCTTCAAGTGCCGCAACAAGGGAGTAAAGTTCACTCCCGAGATGCTCGAAGAGATCAACGAACAGATAGACTATCTTTGCTCCCTGAGATTCAACAGCGAGGAGCTGGACTACATGCGCTCCATCCGCTTCATAAAGAACGACTACGTGGAATTCCTGAGGCTCTGGCACCCCCTGAGGGATTATGTGCGCACGTCCCTTACCGAGGACGGTACCCTGCGCATCCTGGTGGACGGGCCCCTGTTTTCCGCCATGCAGTTCGAGATCTACCTTCTGGCCATAGTCAACGAGGTATATTTCCGTTTCTCCTACGACTACGACAGGCTCCTGGCTTCCGCCAGGGAAAAGCTGGACAGAAAGATCGAGGGCTTCAATTCCGGAAAGTACAACTTCAGCTTTGCCGAGTTCGGCTGCCGCAGAAGGCTTTCCCGCGAGTGGGAAGGGGAGATGATCCACCGCTTCGCCACGGAAACGAAGAACTGCGTTGGTACCTCAAACGTATACTTTGCCATGAAGCAGAACCTGACGCCCATAGGCACCTATGCCCATGAGTTCGTGCAGATGTATCAGGGCATAGACCGCATACCCCTGGCCTACACCAACCACTACGCCATGGAGGACTGGTACGACGAGTACAGGGGCGACAACGGCACCGCCCTGTCGGACACCATCACCACCGACCTGTTCCTTTTGGATTTCAACCGTTCCATGGTGAACAACTACACCGGAGTCCGCCACGACAGCGGAGATCCCTTCGAATGGGGCGAAAAAATCATAGCTCACTACAGGAAGTACGGAGTTGATCCGAAGACCAAGCTGCTGCTGTTCTCAGACAGTCTCGACTTCGAGCGGGCAGAGGCGCTCTACCAGTATTTCAAGGATAAATCCAAGGTTTCCTTCGGCATTGGGACCTTCTGTTCCAACGATACCTTCGCGGAGCCCCTGAACATTGTCATCAAGCTCCAGTACGTCAACGGACGCCCCGTGGCGAAGCTTTCGGACAACCCCGACAAGGCCATGTGCCAGGACGAGGAATACCTGAAATATCTCAAGAATTCGGTGGCTTTCAGGCTCAACAGAGAGAGCCTCTAAAGGACAAAAAAAACGCACTTTCAGACGGCTTTTTGAAGCCGTCTGAATTATTTCGAAAACACCGAAAAATAGTTGTAAAAATCGTCAAAAAAAGAAAAAATAAACACGTCTAAGTATTGTGTTTTATTAGCATTTGATTTAAAATAAATTAGATTATAACCATGGGTTATTTCTATTTGATTTTCATGAAAGGTTTGGGAAAACACGTTATGAAAAAGAAAGTATTTGCGGTTCTTATTATCGTAATGATGCTGCTTTCAGTGATTCCCGGAGCTGCTTTTGCAGACGATCCGTTACCCGATCCTCCTGTAGAGTGGTTCACGATGGAGAATATCCAGGCTGCTGGTATTTCGGATGCCGGATTCGCTGAAGCCGTATACAGAACGATTGCTGTTGATACAGGCATCGACTGGGCAAATGTAAGCGGTGCAGACGCAGTTGCCAAAGTCAAATCTGTTTTAGGCAGTTACGATAAGCCGATCGATGCAAAGAATTATGAAATCAAGAGCATGGCAGGTGTCAATCTGCTTCCGAACAGCAATATCGCGCTTGATTACAACAGTATCGAAGATGCGACGCCGCTGGGATCAGTAACTGCTAGAAACGTTGCGATTACAGCCAATTTCAACCCGATTCATAAATGGCCGTCAGTTCTTCCGAGAATAACCGGTACTGATGCCAGCAGCGGAACATATGCCTTTGAACAGGACTTCCGCAGCAAAGGTGAAGCGGTATATCTTGATGATGGGGTTGATAAAACACAGCAGATTATTTTTGATGTATATGTAGACGGACAGCCGAAATGGGATCTAGATGCCGATGAGTACGGTGTCCTGCCGACATATGCTGCGCCTGAGGGAGCAGCCAGTCTTGATTCCACGCTTGCCACAGGCATGTCCAGCGTGACATTCAAGGTTACCGGCCCCTATGGTGAGGATGGAAAGGCATCCAAATCTTATATTATTGCAGCACCTCCAGAGTGGGTCTACTACGCATCCAGCCCTCGTCCTCAGTCTTTCTGGCCGTCGTATGTATATGAGATAAATACAAAGTATTATTACAGCCTGAAAGTGAATACGACCGCGACATCCGTAGGAGGGTTCTATCTTCTGAAAGTCAAGGACTGGTCCGAAGTATCTGACAATCCCGACGCAGAAACTCAGACCCCAGTAGCAAATGCCCATTACGCTTTGTATACAGACGAGGCTTGCACGACTTCTGCCGGTACGGCTTACGAGGATATTGTCACGGGTGCCACGCCTGTACTGGTCGATAATCTTCCCAGCGGCACATACTGGCTGAAGGAAACAGTTGCCGCTCCCGGATACAATCTTAATCCGACTCCTGTCAAGGTCGTAATCGCGGACGCTTCCGCGGCGGTGACCCTTACGGGAACGAAGAGCGTCAGTGTCACTCCTGATTCGACCACATGGAAGAACGACTGGCTCAGCAGTCCTGATGATCTCAAGAAGCTTGACCTCGTATGCCAGCAGGAGAAGGTGACCAAGAATGCCGGAACCAATGAAGTTTACTTTGGCGGAGGTCTGGACGCACCGAATATTACCACACCTGATGGGTTCACTGTTGCAACCGTCAAGGTAGGTGACGAGTCATACTCAACCGTTTCAGCAGCACTCAGCGATGTTCTGGCGGGAAACGAGTCTGCTACTATCGCTATCACCGGACAGTTTAAGCAGACTGCTGATATTGAAAAGGATCTTATAACGGTTTCGGATAAGCCTGTTACGATCTGGGTAGAGAATACCACCGGTGATGTGTACGGAACTCCTGATTTCGGAAAGAATCAGGGCGGCGAAGTATACATCTGCAGCAGAACAACATTTGATGATCCTGAAGCATCAGAAGTAGCGGGAACCCGTTCCAACATCTCCAGTGACGGAGCTGACAATAACAGCAAAAACCGCAAAGAGAACTTCTGTGCATGCGGAAAGGCCGCTGATGGTTGGCTTGTTGCCGTAGATAAGATAAAGATCGGAGTCAGAGATTCCAGGGATAATAACGGAGCATACTATGTCTCTCTTGAGAAGGGTACTCAGACCGTTACGATCACAGATCCTCATACTCTCGAAACCTATGAGATCGAAGTGACCGTTGACTGGAATGATGAAATGACTCAGGCATGCGTATTTGTCAATCCTCAGACGTTCCCGGTAGATATCGATGTAGCTATCCCGTTCTATCATGAGGCTCAGCCTGCTCCTGTTCCCACAACCGGAGTTGCGGCGACCATGCTCGCTTGGGTAATGATCGGCCTTGCAATGGTCTACGCGATCATCGCTGTCAGGAAGGCTAGAAAGAACGCCTAACATACGTAATTCCCATAATAATCAGAGCATCTCGCATGAGATGCTCTTTTTATCAATACTTATTAACAGGTATTTGATTTACAATAAATAGGGTATAACTATGTGTTATTTCCATATGATTATCATGAAAGGTTTGGGGAAACACGTTATGAAAAAGAAAATATTGGCTGTACTTACAGCGCTGCTTCTGGTCCTCTCGGTGATCCCTTCATCTGCTGTCGCTTATGATGTTCCGTCATGGTTTACCCCTGTCAGCATCAAGGGAGCAGGTATCTCAGACGACTCATTCGCAAAGGGAGTCTATAATCAGATATCCAAGGATATCCAGAACGGCAATTATGATGTCAGTTCCATGACGACTACAGTTCAGATCCTTAACGGTTATTTTTATAAGAAGATGAGCGCTGACTATGCTGGCGTCAAGTCAATGGCAGGTGTCAATCTTGTTCCCGGCGTTATCGTGGACCTGAACACGAACAAGATCGAGGACGCCACTCCTCTTGGTACTGTTGCGGAAAGAAGCGAACCCGTATATCTGCTCGGGAATCCTATCCATAACTGGCCTGCCGCTATTCCTAATGTCACCAGCGCCAGTACTTATGCGATTCCTGACAGCTGGGACAGCTTCGGAACGGCCAGGTATATCGACAACGGCACACCGAAGAAACAGACCGTTTATTTCGATGTTACCAGGGCATCCGGTTCAGGCACTTACGGCGACCCCGACTGGGATCTCGAAAACGGCCTTACCACATATACAAAGACTGGTGCCGTGGAGTTCACCACCGCTCCTACAGCAAATGCCACCAGCGCTGGAATTAAGGTAACAGGTGACGGACAGTCCGATATCGAAGCAACGATGAAGACCTTCTCCTACACCACCACCGAGGGAAACGTTCCCCGGGGCATCACGCCTGTTTACAACTACCGGATCGTTGATGTGTTCTACTATACTCTCAAGGTGAATACGAACATCGATTATACCCTCGGATTCTTCATTGAGAAGCACGACAGTGTAACGGGTGAAGGCGTCAGCGGTGCCGAGTATACTGTATATAAAGACAAGGACTGCACCGAGCTCGCCGCGGGCCCCGTTACTACGGCGCCCGCTACCGCCGCCCACGTCGACGGACTTGCGCCCGGTACATATTACCTTAAGGAGACAAAGCCCGCTCCGGGATATAACCTCGACACTGAGGTCAGGGAGGTAAAGCTTGAGGACAGGACCTTTTCCGTCCGCGCGGAAGGAACCAAGACCCTTGATGGAATAACTCCCGATGAGTCCACATGGAAGAATGACTGGCAGAGTGCTATCAATTACAATATGTCTGCTCTCGATCTTAAGCTTCAGGAGACTGCCATTACAGCTACAGCCGGATCCGGATCTTACAGTGATGTCGTTCTCTTCATCGGGGGACCCTCAGGAGACGTCAAGACTGTTACTTCGATAGACCTCGACCTTGCCGAAAGCGAAGCCTTTACCGGTACGGTAACTCTTACCTACAAGGGAGCCGACGGTGACGTCACTGTAGATGTGACCGAATCATATAAAGCCGGCACGTTGAAAGATTCCATCAACAGCCTGATTGACGACAAGGTCGGCAACATTACCGTTTCGTTTGACGGTGAAGTTGCGCAGAATGTCAACGCATATCATCTCGTCAGAGTGACCGATGAGCCCGTAAGCCTCTGGGTCGAAAATTCTACGGGCAGCAGCTACGATGCTCCGGGACTTGCTCTTGACGACGGTGGAACCGTATTCATCTGCGACAGGGACCAGTTCGATGATCCCTCTCCCGCTCCTGTTCCCGGTACGGAATACAACAACTCCAGCAACGGAACAGTCAATAACGATGTCCGTGACTACGAACATCACTGCGTATGCGGAAGAGCCAAGGATGATTGGATTGTGGTAACGGACAAGATCCTCATCGGCCCCAGAGACGCGAAGAACAACGACGGAGCAGGATATGTGAACATCGGAAAGAAAGGCAAGTTCGAAGTAAAACTTACTGACAAGTACGGTGTTGAGCACACTGTTACGGGTATCGTTGACTGGAACGATGACATGACACAGGCCTGTGTATTCATCGACGTCGATCCTGATACAGGAAAGATCCCCATGGATCTGGATGTCGCTATCCCGTTCTGTCAAAAGACTCAGCCTGTTCCTTCAACCGGAGTTGCGGCGACCATGCTCGCATGGGTAATGATCGCCCTTGCGATGGTCTACGCGATCATATCTGTCAGGAAGGCAAGAAAGAAAGCCTGAACAACGTAATTCCCATTATAATCGTATCTTGGCGGTCATACGCCTGATGAACTACATTCATTGTATGAACCCGGACTCCACAAGGCCATGTCCTTCGGGCCAGGTATACAGCAGGCGTTTCGT
>JAGACT010000248.1 GCA_017613995.1 Eubacteriaceae bacterium | reverse complement strand
GGACAGGGTCTACGACATCGAAGACGTGATAAAGCAGATACTCTCGCATTTCGACGACGAGAACCGCTTCATCCTGCCCGACGACATCATCGCCAGGAGCAAGAAGAAGGTGGAGGACGCCATAGCCTCCAGGCTCAAGAGCGATCTTCCGGACACCACCCGGGAGTTCACCAACGCGGTATTCGCCAGGGCCCTCAGAAAGTGAGGCCGGCATACCCAAAGGAAGTATCCTTCGCCTGTGATCACAGCCCGGCCCGGGCTGAAAACGGTGCCTTTTTAAGGGCACCATTTTTATTTGTGCGCCCCCGGCAGTGTCCGAGGCTGATACATTCTGCCGCGGATCGCCGTGATGCCGCGATATAGGCGGGATCATGATAAAAAATGCGTTTCATCCATTGCATTGGATCGAAAAGATGATATAATATCATGCGTATCCTTGGGGATATTCCCCCAATAGTCCAGAAGGAGGTAAAAATCGCATGAATTCATATGAGACTCTGTTCATCATCAATCCCAACTGCACAGAGGAAGAGATCGATGCCGAGGTCGCAAAGGTGACCGATATCATCTCAGCCGCAGGCGAGGTAAAGGCGACTGACAAGTGGGGCAAGAGAAAGCTTGCCTATGACATCAACAAGCAGAGCGAAGGTTACTTCGTACTCGTACAGTTCGAGTCAGAGCCCAAGGTCCTTGATGAGCTCAACCACATCTACAGGATCACAGAGAACATTTTAAGAGGCATCTACGTAAAGGTAGAGGCATAAGCATCAAAAAGGTAAACATGTTATGGTAAACAAAGTAATTCTTATCGGAAGACTCACCAGAGATCCCGATGTGAGGAGCGTCGGAGACACCAAGGTGGCGAACTTCACCCTCGCAGTGGATCGTACATACAAGAACCAGAACGGTGAAAGGGAGGCCGACTTCATTCCCATCGTGGTATGGAGAAAGACCGCCGAACTGTGCGAGAGATTCCTTAACAAGGGTTCCATGTGCGCAGTCACCGGACGTCTTCAGGTCAGAAGCTATGATGCCAATGACGGTACGAAGCGTTATGTTACGGAGGTCGTTGCCGACGAGGTACAGTTCTTCCTCGGCAATTCCCAGAACCAGTCCCAGTCGGCTCAGAGACAGGATACGCCTTACCAGAGCCAGACACAGCAGGATCCGGGATACGGAGTTCCCCTCGACGAATTCGAGGAGATCGATGACCTCAGCCTTCCGTTCTAACCTATTCTAAAGAAAGGAACAATCGAAATGTCAGCACCTGAAAAGAAGGAATATCAGAAAAATGATTACAGACGCAGGAAGAAGGTCTGCTACTTCTGCGAAAACAATATCGAGCATGTGGATTACAAGGACGTCGCTCTTCTGAGAAAGTATGTCTCGGAGCGCTACAAGATCCTTCCCAGAAGGGCCACAGGCACCTGCGCCAAGCATCAGAGACAGGTCACCAGCGCTGTGAAGATCGCAAGAAACATCGCACTGCTGCCCTACACCACAGACTAATAATAATCACATCGGGCGGGCCTACGGGCCCGTCCTTTTTATGCCCTACAGAATGTCCTCCAAAACTCCCCTCAGGCCCTTCTCTTTGAACAGATCCTGATAGTATCTGAGCTCCTCGGAGATCATCTCGTCGATGGCCTTCATGCCCAGCACCTCCACCGGGGCCCTGTCGTCGGTGAGGATCCGGGCGGGATCGGTGATGTATGAGCGCTCGAGGCCTGCGCTGACCTTCCCCAGGACCGTATACAGGACGGTCCCTTCATAACGCCCCAGGACCGCTTCGAGCATCTCGGACGGGTCGCCGCTCTTTGCGGCGAAAAGCTCCCGGTTGGACGTCCAGGCGACGTCGGCGGTATACACACTGCCGAAGCAGGTGAGCACCGTATTGGTTATGTATTCGTTGATGGAGCCCTCCCCGTCGGAGTGCATGTTCATGTTCAGCACCATGATGCCGTCATCGGCAAGGTGGGAGGAGACCAGGCGGAAGAATTCCACCGTGCTCATCTGGAAGGGTATGGTTATGTCCTGATAGGCGTCCACCATGATCACGTCGTACACCTCATCCGACGCCTCCAGGAAGGCCCTGCCGTCGTATTCGTAGACCGTGACGTTTTCGGGCAGGTCGAAATACTCCCGGGCCAGCATGGTGATCTTTTTGTCTATCTCCACCCCGTCCACGCTGCAGAGGGGAAAGCAGTTCACGCACTGGGTGGCGAAGGTCCCTGAGCCGTTTCCCAGTATCAGGATCCTCAGGGGCTCTCCAGTGTCCTTTGCGGCCATGGCGGGAGCCGCCAGGGCGTAGTCGTAGTACATCCCGGTGACGGTGCCGCTCTTCATCTTTACCGACTGCACTCCGAAGAGCACGTTGGTGGAAAGGATCATGCGGTCCCGCTCCTCCCGCACCTGGAGGTAGTTGTACACCGATTCCCCCTCGTAGGAGAGATCCTGCTCCCAGAAGGCGAAGGCGCTCCTCGCCCCCAGCACCGAAAAGATGATAAACAGGATCACCGCGATCATCAGTACGGCGGGCCTTTTGCGGATGCTTATGAAGTACAGGCAGGCCAGTACTATGAGTATGCCGGAGAAGATGATGAAGGTGGCTGCCGTTCCCACGGAGGGTATGGTCACGAAGGTGGGCAGGAAGGTGCCGATGATGCTGCCTATGGTATTGTATGCCCCGAGACGGCCGGTTATCTCGCCGCTCTCCTCCGCGTTTTCGATGATGTAGCGAACCAGGGAAGGGGTGACTGTGCCCAGAAGGAACAGCGGGAAAACGAAGATGAGCATGCAGCTGGCGAAGGCCGCCGCCACCAGGAAGCCCGAATCCACGCTGAGGATCAGCACCGCGGAGATGCCCATGATCACGAAGCGTCCCAGGAAGGGGATGCCCGCTATCCAGGCTCCGGCTATGAGTATCCTCCGGTAGAGTATGGTGGGGTCGGGGTTTTTGTCGGCGCTCTTGCCCCCGTACACGTTTCCCAGGGCCATGGCTATCATGACCGTGCCGATGATGATCGTGTATACGATCTGGGATGAACTGAAGTAGGGTGCCATAAGGCGGGACGCGGCCAGTTCCACCGCCATCACCGACATGCCGGCAAAGAATTCCGTCATGTACAGATATCCCTTGTTCTTTAAAATGTTCTTCAACTCGTTCTCCTGTTATTCCGATTTCCGGAGCATACCGTAATTGTACCATAATTCCGTGTCGTCAGATAGTTTACCGTGATGCACCGCGGCGGATAATTACGCCTTATCTGATGCCTTATAGTTCTGACGGCTGAAATTTTCTGCTACAATTTTTCCGAAACATGAATACATCCGGGCCCCTGTTTCGTTATATCAGTTGAAGAAAGGAGAGGCGGACATGGAGAGAGCCTCGGCTGAAAAGATAATTGAAGCCATGATGGACCGATACCGGGACCTGGTCTTTTCCATATGCCTCAGGATCACGGGGGACTGGTTCGCCGCGGAGGACCTGACCCAGGAGACGTTCCTTTCTGCCTGGAGGAATCTGGAGCGTTTCGACGGAAAAAACGAAAAGGCGTGGCTCGCCAGGATAGCCGCCAACAGGGCGGTGGACTACAACCGCTCCGCCGAAAGAAAGGGGGCCCCTGCGGAGGAAGAGCTGCTGGAAGCGGCCCCGGGACGGGAGGAGGACTCACCGGAGAGGATCTTCGGTTCCCGGGAGGCGGTGGAGACGGTGGCAAGAGCCTGCGGCAGCATGACGGATGCCCTGAGGGATACCGCCACGGACCACTTCATCCGGGGGCTGAACGCTTCCGAGATAGCCTCCCTCAGGGGGTTGCCCCTGAAGACGGTACAGAGCAGGATAAGGCGCTCGAGGCAGATACTTCGAAACATGATGCGAAAGGAGGAACTGATGCCGTGAAACGACGCACTGAATATCTTACCGACGAAGAGCTGGAGATGCTCGTCGTCGAATGCGAAAAGGACCCGGTACGTTATCCCGATGAGCTCTCGGAGCAGCTGACGGAAAGGATACGGGGGAGCTGTCTTCCGGGGAGACGCCCGAAGGAAAGCTACGCCCTCTACTGCGTGAAGGTATGGCTCTCGGTGGCGGCGGCCGTCGCGCTGCTCATGTTCGCCCCGCAGCTGTACCGGGTGCCCTCCAGGGAGGATGTGCTCTGCGGCAGCACGGTGCCCTCCAGGCAGGAGGTGCTTGACGATCCGGGATCCAACTGGTGCTACGAGACCGTCTGTATGATAAAGGACAGACTCATTATGATATTTGATAAAACGGAGGAATTAAAATGATACCTGCAAAGAGAAACGGTTTTCTGTTATTTATCGCATCCCTTATCCCGGGAGCGGCACAGATGTACATGGGATACATGAAAAACGGCATCAGCCTGATGGCCGTGTTCCTGGCTGCGGCTGCAGCAGCAGGGAACCTCAGGGGCCTTGCCTTCATGGCAGGCGCCGCGCTGATCGTCTGGTTCTACAGCTTCTTCCACGCCAGGAACCTGGCGGCGGCCGACGATGAGTTCATCGAACAGTACCGCGACCGTTACTTCTGGGAAGAGCTGGCGGAGGAAGGGGGATTCGTCCTTACCGGCGAACGCTCCAGAAAGATCTTTGCCGGGGCGCTCATCCTGTTCGGAGGCATGGTTATGTGGGGATATGTGTCCGACCTGATCTATTACATGCTTCCCGATGAGGTGTGGGAGGGGATGTACCGCATCATCAGCCGCATACCCGAGCTGGTCATCTCGGCGCTGCTGATCGCCGGCGGCATCCGACTGATGAAGACGAGAAAGGCCGATCTCACCGGCGAAGACTTCGGGACAGCGGGAGATCCCGGATCCCCGCAAGGTTCGGAGGAGCAGAAATGAAAACGAAGCGCAGAGTAGGCACTCTGACTTCGGGAGCCGTCATGATCGTCTCCGGAGCCGCGCTGCTGTGGCATTCCCTGTCCGGGACGGTGAGCCTGCAGGCGGTGTTCCGGTTCTGGCCCCTGATAATCATAAGCCTCGGTGCGGAGCTCCTCGCATCCGACAGAGATCCCGACGGCAGGAAATATGATATCGGCGCGGTGATCCTGATGTTCACCGTCCTGCTGTTCGCCTTAGCCATGGGTGCGGCTCAGGTGTACATGGAGCGCTTCGGGGCGGCGCTGTAGATGAAGTAAAAAATCGGGCCCGCGGAAAACATCCGCGGGCCCGTATTAATTTTATCATAATCATCGCAGAAGACCCCCGCTTCTGCAAGCGGTGGGATGAATGCGATTCTAATTTTTAAAAATATGCAAACATATGTATGTTTTTTTCGAACATATATGGTATAATCAATTCGGAACGGCTTTTGAGTTCACACTGAATCTTAGATAAGGATGTCTCCATGTACCATGTTGAATGCATCGACATACATAAGGATCATCCCCTGTTCGGTTATCTGGACAGGGCCTGTCTGTGTTCCAACAACATGCGCAATGTCGCCAACTTCTACATCCGTAACCTCATGACCGGTCTTGGCAAGGATCCCTCTGTACGCACAGAGAATGAAGTAGGTGTGATACAGACAGTATACACCGCTGTTCCTCAGATTAACGCAGTTCTCAGAGAAAAGTGTGAACTCAAAGCCAGGCATATCCGTGAAGATACTGCTTTTTCCGATGAAGACCGTGAAAAGAAACTGAAAGACTTAAGATGTGCTCAGTTCAATGTTCCCGATGCTCAGCACTGGTTCGCATCCTACTCTCTTCTTGACGCGGTTTTCAAATTCACCGACAATCCCGATTACCGCTCCTTCCACAGCCATGTCATACAGAACGCCATAAGGGACTGCTGTGAATCATGGATGTCATACTTCAAAAGTCTCAGGACTTACTCGCCCTCTTCGGCTCATACCGGAAAGCCCCGTATCCCGGGATATAAGAAGTCGGGAGGCAGGAGCACAGCGGTCTTTTCAAATATTGCCTGCAGTATAAAGCATCAAAGGCTCTTCTTTCCGAAGTGTGATGTAGAAGGATCTACGGGAACGAAACGTCCCAGCCTTGATGTATCAGCGCTTCCCCGCTCGTCAAAGGAAAAGCTCATAGAGGTAAGAGTAGTACCCTACTACGGGATATACCGTATCCAGATCGTTACCGATGACGGTCTTAAAGAAGAAGATTTCCTTCCGAAGGAGAACGATATCATAGGCACAGACGGCAGGCCCGCCGGAGTCATGATGATGGACCTTGGCCTTGAAAACTTCGCAGCCATCGCAGATAACAGGGGAAATGATCCCATAGTTATCAAGGGCGGAGCGCTCAAGGCTCTTAACCAGTGGTCTTCCAAAAGGATCTCATTTCTTACGTCAGAGCTCATGAAGGGACATGATACGAAAACGTATCATCCTCCCGAGACAAAACAGATTCGAAGCATCCGCAGAAAGCGTGATAACATCATGAGGGATACCTTCTACAAGACAGCCCACTTTATCTGCCGTACCATGAGGCAAAGAGGTCTTGATTACCTTATCGTCGGTCACAGTCCCGGGGCAAAGCAGGGCATCGATATCGGTCACAAGAATAATCAGGCCTTCGTGCAGATCCCCTACGGTAAGTTCATAAGTATCCTTCAAACAGTATGTGTGAAATACTCAGTCAGGCTGATCCTCCAGGAAGAGAGCTATACCTCAAAGGCGTGCTTCGGTAAAAGGGATCATATCCCTACCTACGGAGAAGACGATAACAGGCTCGTGTCATTCTCAGGTGAGAGGATAAAGCGGGGAGTGTACCTGCAGGATGACGGTAAGCTCATAAACGCCGACATAAACGCGGCTGTCAACATCGGAAGGAAGTACGATGAGCGCATCTTTCCGGAGGATGATGACTGTGAGTATCTGTACGGCACTGTGTTGTCCGTGACGGTGCGGGATGTCCTTAGAGCGTCACAGGAATACCACAGGAGAAAAAGTGATCCCGGTCAAACGGGACAGCGGGCAAGTGTCTGCCCTGTGTCCGC
>JAGACT010000029.1 GCA_017613995.1 Eubacteriaceae bacterium | reverse complement strand
GGATATGCGGCAGAGCTTCCTCGGCTCAGAGGATGCGCCTTTTTCCGAGGACGTAAACTGAGGTCATGATCCCCAGTATCGCCGAAACAATCATGACCGAGGCACAGTAGGCTCCCGCCGGATCCACGGAAGCGGGATAAAGGCACAGCTCCAGGATACCCAGGGAAAGAAGGGCGTAAACGGCTTTGCCCCTGAGGACGTTTTCCGAGATAAGCACGCATACGCAGATCCCGACGGCGAAGAGGCTCAGGCTCCCGGCGGCCAGAAAGGAGAGCTGCCGCGCGCTGTAAAGATAGCCCTGGCGGGTGGCCAGCATGTATACCGCGCCGATGCCGCTTCGCCAGAGGGTCTGGGCGGCGGAAAAGCCGCAGCCGAAGCTGATGACGGTGAAGCTGTCCAGCTGGGCCGGTGAAATGTTCTTCATTATTATATATATGCCTGCAATGAGGAGGACCGAGGAGCAGGCGGAAGTGAAAAGAAGGTACTGCTCCGGCCGGGAGACGCTGATCATGTATACGGCGGGATCCATCATATAGAACCTGCCGAAGAACAGCCTGTCCGCGGCTATGCCGAATACGCCGTAGCAGGCGATGCCCCCCACGGCAAAGGAAGGGTTCTTCCTGAGCCTTACGCAGCAGAACACGAAGCATGATGCGGGCAGGATGACCGAAGATAGAACGAGAAGGATCTCCGAAAGCGTCTTCATGGTTTTTCCTCCTGAGCGTATTATCTCACATATGCGGCGGTTTTGCCAAAGCTTTCGGCGAATACTGCTCCCGGCGGATTTCCTTACGGGACAAAGTATTGTACAATATGTCTGAATTCAGTCAACCGAGGTGGTCTTGGATGTATCTTATCGCGGGGCTCGGCAATCCGGGCAGAAAATTCGAAAAGACGAAACACAACATGGGATTCATGGTGCTGGATGAGTTTGCCCGCCGCAGGGGAGCGGAGTTCTCCTCGGAGAAGTTCGATGCCCTTTACACCAGGGCCGACTTTGACGGCAAAAGGGTGCTGCTCATTAAGCCCCAGACCTTCATGAACCTCAGCGGCGACGCCGTGGCCGCCTTCGCGGACTACTTCGACGTGGATCCCTCGGAGCTGCTGGTGGTCTACGACGACTGCGAGATCGATATGGGAACCATCCGGATCCGCCGTTCCGGATCCGCCGGCACCCACAACGGCATGAGGGATATCGTATCCAAGCTGGGATACACGGACTTCCCCCGCATGAGGATGGGCATAGGCTCCAGGGGCGAGATGCAGCTGTACGATTACGTGCTCACCCCCTTCAGCGAGCAGGAGTTTTCCGAGTGTATCGCTCCTGCGGTGCAGCGGGCCTGCGACGCCCTGGAATGCTTTCTTTCCGAGGGTACGGACATCATGATGAACCGGTTCAACACGCCGAAAAAGAAAAAGGCGAAGGAGCCCGAAGAGGTTTCTCAGATCCCTCCGGAGGATACCGGGGAAGAGAGCTTAATACAATGAGCGCCAAGCGGAGGCATATGGCCTCCGCATTTTTATATTTTTCATCCGACATATAAAAACACCCGGAAGGGTATCCAGTACTTTCTCCGGCAGGCCAGATAAATGATTAAAAAACAGCGTATTTCCCCTGTCCCGGAGTTTTTTATGAAACAATCGATTGACAGTTTTAAGCCCGCGTATTATAATATACAATTGCTCAGAAGCGGTCTTTTTACCGTTTTTTGCAGAATTTAATAAAAAAATCATGAAGGGAGCTGTTTATTTTTCGGATTTTTTACATGTTTCTGAAGATAAAAAGTTCCTTTTTTGACCCCAGTAATCCATAAGGAGTAATTAATGGCAGTACACGAGCAGAAAATCGGCAAACACAACAGGATGAACTTCTCGCGCATCGAAGACGCCATCGATGTGCCATATCTCATCGATATCCAGAAGTCATCCTACCAGTGGTTCCTTGACAAGGGACTCAGGGAAGTATTCAACGACGTCAATCCGATCGTGGATTTCTCCGGAAATCTCAGCCTGGAGATCGTTGACTACAGGCTCGACGGCACTCCCAAGTACAGCATCGAGGAGTGCAAGGAGAGGGATACCAACTATTCCACATCCCTCAGAGTGACTATCCGTTATCAGAACAGACAGACCCTTGAAGCCAAACAGCAGGATATCTTCATGGCTGACTTCCCGCTGCTGACCGATACCGGCACCTTCATCATCAACGGTGCCGAGAGAGTCGTGGTCAACCAGCTGGTCCGTTCTCCCGGAGCGTATTTCTCCAAGGAGACCGACAAGCACGGCAAGGACCTGTTCGCGTCCCAGCTGATCCCCAACAGGGGAGCATGGCTCGAATACGAGACCGATTCCAACAACATCCTCTACGTCAGGGTCGACCGTACCAGAAAGGTGCCCATCACGTCCCTGGTGAGGGCCATCGGCATCGGCAGCAACGCCGAGATCATCTCCATCTTCGGAGAGGAACAGCGTCTTTTGGACACTCTGGCAAAGGATCCCTCCACCAGCGTGGAGACGGGTCTTACCGAGATCTACAAGAAGCTGCGTCCCGGCGAGCCCGCGACCGTCGATTCCGCGAGACCTCTGTTTACGTCCATGTTCTTCGATCCCAAGCGCTACGACCTGATGAACGTGGGCCGCTACAAGCTCAACAAGAAGCTTGCCCTGGCGGAGCGCATCACCGGCAGGACCGCCGCGGAGGACGTGGAGGACTCCCGTACCGGAGAAGTGTTCGTGGTGGCGGGAGAATATATCGACGGCGAGACCGCATGGAACATCCAGAATGCGGGGATCAATTCCGTCAGAGTATACGGAGACGATGAGGCGGTCGTCACCGTCGTTGGCAACGGCACGGTATTTGCCGACCGTTACGGACTGCCCTTTGACATAACGGATCTGGAGATCGATACCCCCGCCCAGCTGGGCGCCGTAAGGGACGTTCTCGAATCCGGAAAGAGCACCGAGGAGATGCGCGCCATGTTCGAGGCGAACCTCTCGAAGCTCTATCCCAAGACCATCACGGCCGACGACATCATCGCGTCCATCAGCTACAACCTGGGCCTTGAACACGGCATAGGCGAGATGGACGATATCGACCATCTCGGAAACAGAAGGCTGCGTTCGGTGGGCGAGCTGCTGCAGAACCAGTTCCGCATCGGTATGGCCCGTTTCGAGAAGAACGTCAAGGAGAGGATGCAGCTCCTCGATCCCGAGGAGATCACCCCCCAGGCTCTGGTGAACATAAGACCCGTCAGCGCCGCGCTCAAGGAGTTCTTCGGTTCATCCCAGCTCTCCCAGTTCATGGACCAGACCAATCCTCTGGCGGAACTCACCCACAAGAGAAGGCTCTCGGCCCTGGGTCCCGGCGGACTCACGAGGGAGAGGGCCGGCTTCGAGGTCAGGGACATCCATCACTCCCACTACGGAAGAATCTGCCCCATAGAGACTCCCGAAGGCCCCAACATCGGTCTTATCGGAAGCCTTTCCACCTTTGCCAGGGTAAACAAGTACGGCTTCATCGAGACCCCCTACAGAAAGGTGTCCGAAGGAAGAGTAACCGACGAGATCATCTACATAAACGCGGAGGAGGAAGGCAAGTACTCCATCACTGCGGCCACTGAGCCCATAGGCGATGACGGCATGCTCCTCAACGAGAGAGTCACCGTCCGCGCCGGAAAGATGAGGGACTTCGTCACCGTTTCCCGCGACAAGGTCGACTTCATGGACGTTTCCCCGAGACAGATGGTATCCATCGCCACCAGCATGATACCCTTCCTGGAGAACGACGACGCCAACCGTGCCCTCATGGGCTCCAACATGCAGCGTCAGGCAGTGCCCCTTCTGATCCCCGAGGCTCCCGTGGTGGCCACCGGCATCGAATACCGCGCCGCCAAGGATTCCGGCGTATGCGTGGTCGCAAAGGAAGACGGCGAGGTCATCAGAGTCAGCGCCGACTGCATACAGATCAGAAGCGACGCCACCAGGGAAGTCGTGAAGTATGAGCTTCTGAAGTTCAAGCGCTCCAACCAGGGCACCTGCATCAACCAGCATCCCATCGTGAAGCTGGGCGACAAGGTCCGCTCAGGGGACGTCATCGCCGACGGACCCTCCACCGCCAACGGAGACATGGCCCTCGGACGCAACGTGCTCATCGGCTTCATGACCTGGGAAGGCTACAACTACGAGGACGCCGTGCTGCTGTCCGAGCGCCTCGTGAAGGAAGACATGTACACCTCGATCCACATCGAGAAATATGAATCCGAGGCCAGAGACACCAAGCTGGGACCCGAGGAGATCACCAGAGACATCCCGAACGTGGGCGAAGACGCCCTGAAGGATCTGGATGAGGAAGGTATCATCCGCATCGGCGCGGAGGTCCGCGCCAACGACATCCTGGTCGGCAAGGTCACCCCGAAGGGCGAGACCGAGCTGACCGCCGAGGAGCGCCTGCTGCGCGCCATCTTCGGCGACAAGGCGCGCGAGGTGCGCGACACCTCGCTGCGCGTGCCCCACGGCGAATTCGGCATCATCGTCGACGTCAAGATCTTCACCCGCGAAAACCGCGACGAGCTCTCTCCCGGCGTCAACCAGATGGTGCGCGTGTACATCGCCCAGAAGCGCAAGATCAGC
>JAGACT010000247.1 GCA_017613995.1 Eubacteriaceae bacterium | reverse complement strand
GTTCTCGTTTTTCGGGGTGAAGCTGGGATCCGTTTTCGGCACCCGCTGGGAAAAGGGCTCCAGGATAGCGGGAGGAGCCATTCTGATACTTCTGGGCATAAAGATCTTCCTGGAACATATGGGATGGCTGTAAAAACCGGGTATCATGTGTGAACAATACATAGCCGCAGTACTTTTATACCGCGGCTTTTTTTGTTAAAATATTATGTCGAGGTGAACTATGAGCGAAACCACCACCATCGCCGCCATTTCCACGCCGTCGGGCCTGGGCGGCATCTCCATCATACGGGTGAGCGGTCCCGACGCATTCGATGCGGTGGGGCGCATATTCGTGCGCCCGGGCGGGAAAAGCCTTTCCGACGCCCCGAACTTCTCCCTGAGCTACGGTCACATCGTGGACGATTCGGGAGCTATCCTGGACGAGGTTCTGGTTTCGAAAATGTGCGCCCCCCATACATACACCACGGAGGACGTGGCCGAGATTAACTGCCACGGGGGAATGGCCGCTTCCCGCAGCGTTCTCGACGAGCTTCTCAAAGACGGGAGGATCCGGCCCGCTGAAGCGGGAGAATTCACCAAAAGAGCGTTTCTCGGCGGAAGGATCGATCTTTCCCAGGCCGAAGCGGTCAGCGACATCATCACAAGCTCCTCCGAGAGCTTTTCCAGGATCGCCGCGTCCCAGGTGAGCGGCAACCTCCGGGAGCACATCGACAGGGTCAAGGACACCATACTGAACCTGCTGTCGGATCTGGAGGTCACTATCCAGTATCCGGAATACGATATAGACGAACTGAAGGATTTCTCTCTTAAAAAGGAGCTCGGGACCATACGCGACCAGCTCACGCAGCTGAGCGGCTCCTACCGCAGGGGCGAGATCTACCGCAGCGGCCTCAGGACCGCCATAGTGGGCAGACCCAACGTGGGGAAATCAATGCTCCTCAACGCTCTTTTGAAAGAGGACAAGGCGATAGTCACCGACATCCCCGGCACCACGAGGGACGTGGTGGACGAGCTGATCGTACTGGACGGGATCCCGGTGAGGATCATGGATACGGCGGGGATCCGCCAGAGCAGCGACACGGTGGAATCCATAGGCATAGAACGCTCCATCGCGGCTATGGAACGCGCGGACCTGGTCATCTTCGTATGCGACGGATCCTCTCCCCCGGACGAAGGGGACTTCTCCATCTGGGAGAAGGCTTCGGGCCGCAACCGCATATGCGTGCTCAACAAATCGGACAGGCAGATCTGCTGCGAATGCAGGGACGCTTTCCCCGCAGGGGACCGGATCGAACTGTCGGCGCTGACGGGAGAGGGGCTGGACGAACTGGAAAAAAGGATGATCTCCTTCGTGCGCAGCGAGGGAGAAGACATCTCCAGGAGCATCATACTGGTCAATTCTAGGCACAAGAGCCTTATAGACAGCGCTCTGAGGCACATCGGCGAGGCCGTCTCCACCCTGGAAGAAGGACTGCCGGCGGATCTGATCGCGATAGACATACTGGACGCATGGCATGAACTGGGAGAGATCACCGGAGAGAATACCGACGAGGATATAGTGGACAGGATCTTCGAGAAGTTCTGTCTGGGAAAATGATTTGAGGAAGATATGATAAATTACGACGCGGGAGATTACGATGTCATAGTGGTGGGCGCCGGCCACGCGGGCTGCGAGGCGGCCCTTGCCAGCGCGAGGAAGGGCAAGAGGACCCTTCTTCTTACCATGCACCTGGACGCCATAGCGATGATGCCCTGCAATCCCTCCATAGGGGGCACCGGAAAGGGCCACCTGGTCAGGGAGGTGGACGCCCTGGGCGGCGAGATGGGCCGCGCCATAGACCGCACCTACCTGCAGATAAAGACCCTCAACACATCCAAGGGCGCCGCCGTGCAGTCCCTTCGGGCCCAGGCGGACAAAAGACGCTATCACGAATACATGAAAAGGGTGATAGAGCGCCAGGAAAATCTGTATCTCAGGCAGGAGGAGGCCGTCAGCATCATCACCGAGGACGGTGTCCTCAGGGGCATAGAGGTCCAGACCGGCGGCATCTACACTTGCCGCTCCGCGGTGCTGTGCACCGGCACCTATCTGAAGGGAAAGATAATAATCGGTGAGGCTACCCGGGAAAGCGGGCCCAACGGCCTGTGCGCTGCCACCAGGCTCAGCTCCTCCCTCAGGGACTGCGGCTTCTCGCTGATGAGGCTAAAGACCGGGACCCCCTCGAGGGTGAACAAAAGGAGCATCGATTTCTCAAAGCTCACCGTGCAGTACGGGGACGAGGGAGGCAGCATGTTCTCCTTCGAGGACTTCGACGACGAATTCGTGAACGAACCCTGCTACCTGGGATACACCAACGAAAAGACCCATGAGGTCATCAGGGCGAACCTGCACCGTTCCCCCCTCTTTTCCGGACAGATAGAGGGCGTGGGGCCCCGGTACTGCCCCAGCATCGAGGACAAGATCGTGCGCTTCGCCGACAAGCAGAGGCACCAGCTTTTCGTGGAGCCCGAAGGGGCATCCACCGACGAGGTGTACATCCAGGGGATGTCCAGTTCCCTTCCCGAGGACGTGCAGCAGGCGTTCATGAGGACCATAGAGGGCTTCGAGAACTGCGAGGTCACCAGGGCGGCGTACGCCATAGAATACGATGCCGTCGAGCCCACCCAGGTGGAGAGCACCCTTCAGACCAAGATCGTCAGGGGACTTTTCACCGCGGGACAGATAAACGGCACCAGCGGTTATGAGGAAGCCGCGGCCCAGGGCATCGTGGCGGGGATAAACGCAGCCCAGTACGCCGACGGGGGCGAGATGCTCGTCCTTGGCAGGGCCGACGCCTACATCGGGGTCCTGATAGACGACATAGTCACGAAGGGCACCAGCGAGCCCTACCGCATCATGACCTCCAGGGTGGAATACCGCCTGACCCTCAGACAGGACAACGTGGACGAAAGGCTCACCCCCCTGGGATACCGCTTCGGTCTGATCGGAGAGGAGAGATACCGCAAGTTCCTGGAAAAGATGCGCTCCATCGAGGAGGAGACCGAGCGTCTCCGCAGCGTCAGGGTCAGGGCGGATGATTTCAACGCTCTTTTCGAGGGAAGGGACGTGGAGCCCGTCAGGGGAAGCATGAGCCTGTACGATCTTCTGAAAAGGCCCCATGTCAGCTACGCGGATCTGGCCCCGCTGGATCCGACGAGGCCGGAAATGGATCCCAACGCGGCATTCACGGTGCAGACCAGGATAAAGTACGAAAACTACATAGAAAAGCAGAAGGCGCAGATCGAAAGGTTCCTCAAACTCGAGAACCGCCTCATACCGGAAGGCATAGACTATGACTCGATCAAGAACCTGCGGCTGGAGGCGCGGCAGAAGCTCGGCAGCATGAGGCCCGCGAACATCGGTCAGGCATCAAGGATCTCCGGGGTCTCCCCGGCGGACATAAACGTACTGCTTATAGAACTTGCAAAACAAAACAAAGCGAGGTAGGAACATGGCAAAGATGTTAAAGGAGATCAGGGTCATCGACATCGACGACATACTGGTCAATGTAAACCAGCCCAGAAAGAATTTCTATGACGACACCCTCAGGGAGCTGGCGGATTCCATAAGGGCGGTGGGCATCATACAGCCCCTTACCGTTAAGGAGATGGACAACGGAAAGTACGCCCTCATCAGCGGTGAAAGAAGGCTTCGCGCGTCGAGGATAGCGGGACTGAGCTCCGTGCCCTGCGTTCTGCTCAGGGGCGACGGAGAGGACTTCGAGCTCATGAGCCTGGTGGAAAACATCCAGAGGGAGGACATAAACTTCATCGAGGAGGCCAGGGCCTACAAGCAGCTCATAGAACGCTACGGCATCACCCAGCAGCAGCTGGCGGAGCGCATAGGAAAGACCCAGTCCACCGTGGCGAACAAGCTGAGGCTCCTGAGGCTCGGGGACGAGGTGATCGACAGGGTGCTGGAATACCGTCTCACGGAAAGGCATGCCAGGGTCCTTCTCAAGATACCCGATACCGAGATGCGCCTCAAGGCCGTTGAGACGATCAACTCCAAGGAGATGAACGTCCGCCAGGCGGAGGAGCTGGTGAACAAGCTCCAGCAGGAAGTGGTGATGAACTCCGGCCGTTCGAACATAAAGAACAGCTTCAATTACCGCATCTACACCAACACCATCAAGCAGGCGTACGAAATGATCAAGAAAACGGGGCTCGGCGCGGATTACTCCGAGAACCGCTATGACGACAGGGTCGAGGTGGTCATCACCATACCCCTTGAATAAGACTGAAGGGGAGTCCGGCAGGGCTCCTTTTTGAAAGGAAACAGCATGGAGATCACAAAGAAGGACAGCGATATCATCATAAGCGGCTGTGACAGCTTCGACGTTTCCCAGACATTTGACTGCGGGCAGTGCTTCAGGTTCGCTCCCCTTGAGGACGGCAGCTGGGCGGGAGTCGCCTTCGGCAGATATCTCAGGGTATCCCCCATGGAATCGGGAGCCGTACTGCACGGCACTTCCATGGAGGACTTCGAAAACATATGGAGGGACTTTTTCGACCTCGACACGGATTACTGCTCCGTAAAGGAGCAGATATGCACGGATGAGATTATCCGGGACGCCATCGTGAAGGCCGGCGGCATCCGCCTCCTCAGGCAGGATCTGTGGGAGACCCTCATCTCCTTTATCGTAAGCCAGAACAACAACATCCCCAGGATCAAAAAGATCATAGAAGCCCTCTGCCGCAGCTACGGCAGCAGGATCCCATCCCCCGCAGGGGAGGTATACGCTTTCCCGGACCCGGAGACACTGGCCTCCGCCAGAGTTGAGGATCTGCACGAACTGGGAACGGGCTATCGGGACGAATACATCCATCTGGCCGCGGAGGCGGTCCGGGACGGCAGCCTCGATCTCGCGGAACTGTCCCGCATGGAGACCCCCGAGGCGAGAAAGACCCTCCTGGCCATGAAGGGCATCGGGGGCAAGGTGGCAGACTGCATCCTTCTTTTCGGCATGCACCGCACGGAAGTATGCCCCCATGACGTATGGGTCAAGAGGATCTTTACGGAGAAATATCACATAGAGAACATCACCGAAAAGAAGGGATACGCCTTTGCGACCCCCAGATGGGGACAGTACGCGGGCATCGCGCAGCAGTACCTGTTCCATGCCGAGAGGGAAGAATCGAAATGAGCTCAACAGCCTTCATACCCTGCGAATACAATCCGTTCCACAGGGGACACGCTGCCCAGATGGAGATCCTCAGAAGCGAACTGGGCTTCGAGAGGATAGTCAGCCTCATGAGCGGACCCTTCGTACAGAGGGGAGGACCCGCTGCCCTGCCGGTGGAGGAAAGAGCGAAAGCGGCTGTTGACGCGGGATGCGACCTGGTGCTCATGATGCCCTTCGCCTACTGCGCCCAGACCGCGGAGACCTTCGCCCGGGGAACCGTTTTTACCGCCGCTGCCTGCGGGGCCCGGTATCTGTGCTTCGGAACGGAGGATCCGGACCGCAGGGAAGAGCTTCTCACGGCGGCCCGTCTCCTTGCCGATGAGAACATCCTCATGGAGATATCCTCCCTCGCGAAGGGCAACGTCCCCTACCCCGCAGCCCGCATCCGGGTACTGGAGGAGAAGATCGGAAAAAACATGGGCTTTCTCGAAAAGCCCAACAACATCCTGGCCCTGGAGTACATGAGATCCATCGCCGTATGCGCGCCCGGTATCGAAGCGGTGCCCCTCAGGAGGGTAGCGGGCCTTCCCCCGGCGTCTGAGATAAGAAGCAGGATGGAAAAGGATGATCCGGCAGGTATCAGGACGCTTCGGGAATATGCTCCGGTGCTGAAATATCTCATAACCATGGGAGAGCCCGGTCCCATCGAGAGCATCTGCGGATACTACAAGGGCCTTCTTCCCCGCATGAAGGATAATCTTCCCCTCCTCGGAGAAGATACGGATGAATTCATTTCCCGGGTCAACACCGCCACGGTCCCTTCCTCCAGGATAAGAAGGTTCCTGGTCAATCTCATGATGGGATACACCGAAGAGGACCGCAGAAGATTCTTTTCCTCTGCCCCGGGATACATAAGGGTACTGGCCATCGGAAAAAAAGGCGGAGAAATCCTGAAGGAGATCTCGCTTCGGGGGGATATATATACAGTGACTAAACCCTCGGCAGCCGTAAAGGAGGGCATCCTCGGGGAAACCGACCGCATGCTTTTCGATATGGACAACAGGGCGGTCGATCTGTACAACCTCACAAGCGGAAGGACGGGAGAAGCCATGAGATACACTCCGGCAGTAAAAAAATGAGAAAACCTCTTGACATCGGGGCGAACGCTGTAATATTTTAGAATTAATCGAATAACTTTTTTAAGATCATATCGTTGGTATTAAGTATTTGGTAATGAATGAGCAGACTACGAAGGGAGCTGTGGTAAAGATGTGTGATTATGATATGATGACGAACGAAGAACTTGTTGTTTTGGTGGTCCGCAGGGATTCGCGGGCATTTGAAATGCTCGAGCACCGTTTCAGCAAGTTTGTTTTATTTAAGGCCAGGAGGCTGAATAAGGTGGAGGGCCTCGACAGGGACGACATCCTGCAGGAGGCGAGGATATGCCTGTACAAGGCATGCACTACCTTCGACCCGGAGCGGGGCTTCCGCTTCATGACCTATTTCGGCACTCTGCTGGAAAACCACTACAATAAGATCTACTACAGGAGCATCCGCAAATCAGATCCCCTCAACGGGTACCTGGAATTCTGCGAAGAGATCGGCGAGCAGGACACGGCGGTCGTCCCGGCCCGCCGTGCCGAAGGCCCCGATGGACCGGCGGTCAGAAACGAGACCCATGAAGCACTGATGGAGAGCATCCGGGAGGATCTGACCGACATGGAACGCCGGGTGGTGCTCTCGTATCTGGCCGGAGGCGACTACAGGCTGATCGCCGGCAGTCTCGGGATAGACGAAAAAGCGGTGGACAACGCCCTGACGAGAGCCAAGAAAAAGCTCAGGCTCTCCATGGCGGCATACAGATAGTTTTAAATGCGATATGATCCGGAAACAGGCGGGGGATCCGATTGATCCTCCGCCTGTTTCAATAAAAAACCTGCACATTGTGCAGGTATCGTATTCCTGGTTGCGGGGGGAGGACTCGAACCTCCAACCTCCGGGTTATGAGCCCGACGAGCTGCCAATTGCTCCACCCCGCGATAGCCTCATTATTATATACCCTAAAGACACGTATGTCAACCGCAGAGATCATTTTAATCAAAGGTTAACCGACGGGTCTTATCAGTTCTCCGTATACTTCTCCAGGATCTGCCGTATATCCGCGATAAGGCCCTCGCATCCGTCAGGCAGCTGGTCGGTGCTGCGGATCGTCTTCCACGTCCCGTCTGTGAAGTCTATGGTGACGCTTTTCACCGGGGCGTCCAACGCGATGAATTCACTCACCGGCAGTTCTCCCCAGTCTTTCATTCCGCAGCCCGACACCATTTCTTCCAGATCCCGGAACACCTGGGGATCGGCCTTGAAGGTCTTTTTTTCTTCCCTGCCCTTGGGAGAGCTTCTTCGCTCGACGGTGATGAGGACATACCCGCCGTCTGTATTTTCGGCCGAGATCCGGGTGCTGCCGCCGTCCATGCCTCCCCCGGAGGAGTATGAAACGCTGCCTATGATTCCGTCATAGGGTTCGTAGGATGCGATCCTTCTGCGTTCTCTGATGACGCGGACGCCCCACAGGGTCAGCAGGACCGCCAGGGCCAGGACAATACATATGATCATTGCTTTCAGGATTCCTTTCATGGCGATAACCTCGTATAAATATATGATAGCACCATCTCCGGTTTTTTTCCACACCAACCGGGCTGAGGCGCGCCCCAGCTGAGTGGATCATGCCGAATGCTTCCCGGATCGGGGTTCCTGAAGCACTGTTCTCTTTATAAAATAAAGCAAAATTGGGATTATGATTAATTTTACTTGACTTGAAAAAAAGGATGTAATATAATCAATTAAACTTTCGAAAGGAGAAGCCCATGAACGCTTCATGTATCTGTTCATCTTCAAACGGAACAGCCTGCTGCGTGAACCGCGGACTTCTTTTCGATGCAGACATTCGTCCCTCAAGCCTGTTCAGAGGCTTTTATTATTTTGTCTTCTATTACTTTTGCAGAAATAGCGGCGTAATAATGACGGTCTGAGACCAGGGACACATCAAATCGGATTTGATTAACTGGGAGTCAGCCGTCGGGCAGGCTCCTTTTTAATAAATATCTATTTTATAAGATGGGAGAAAACTCATGAAAAAAACATTATCAATCCTTTTATGCCTCATACTGCTCGCAAGCGTATGCGCATGCGGATCATCCGGCGGAAAGGATGACGGTGAAAAGACCTACAAGATCGGAGTCATCATCCTTACCGACCATCCCGCCCTTCAGGCAGCCTGCGACGGATTCCTTGCCGGAATGGACGAGCTCGGGATCAAGTACGAAGCGGACATCCAGAACGCTCAGGGTGAGCAGACGGTATGCGCCACCATCGCCACCAAGTTCGTTAACGACGGAGTCGACCTGATCTTCGCCATCGCAACCCCCGCCGCCCAGGCAGTGGCCCAGGCTACAGACACCATCCCCGTACTCGTTACCGCCGTTACCGATCCCGAAAGCGCCGGACTGGTCAACACCAACGAGATGCCCGGGACCAACGTTTCCGGAACCAGCGACATGAACCCGATCGAAGAGCAGACGACTCTGCTTATGAAGCTCGTTCCCGACGCAAAAACCATCGGTATCCTTTACTGCTCCAGCGAGGACAATTCCATCCTCCAGGAAAAGCTGGCCAGGGAAGCCCTCGAAGCCAAGGGATTCGAAGTACTCGACTTCACGGTGGCGGATTCCGGCGAGGTCCAGTCCGTGACCCAGTCCATGGTCGGCAAGGTTGACGCGGTCTACATCCCCACAGACAACGTCATCGCCAGCTCCATGAGCGCAGTATCCGTGATCCTCAACCAGGCAGGCATCCCCACCGTCGTGGGCGAAGCAAACATGGTGGAGAACGGAGGTACTGCTACATACGGAATCAATTACTACAACCTCGGAAAGCAGACCGCGATCATGGCCAAGCAGGTCCTGGTGGAAGGCGCGGACATCAGCACGATGCCCATCCAGTACTCTCCTGAAGAGGATCTCGAACTCACCCTCAACCAGGAAGCCATGGACGCCATGAATCTCACGCTGGATCTGGAATAATCCCGAAATAAAATTCTACCCGGCAGAAGCCGGATAAAACCCGTCTCCGCACAGGGAGCTCCCCTGTGCGGAGCGCATCTGAAGGAGAAAGCCATGAGCTTCAATTTTACATCGTTTCTCAACTCGTGTCCGGGAGCCCTGGCTCAGGGAATACTCTGGGGGATCATGGCCACCGGAGTGTTTATTACTTTCGTGATTCTGGATTACGCGGATCTGACCGTGGACAACAGTTTCTGTACGGGAGGAGCCGTATGCGCGATGCTGATCCTCGGGGGGATGTCCCCGGCTGTGTCTCTCATTTTCGCGTTCCTTTCGGGAACCCTGGCGGGAATGATAACGGCGCTGCTGCACACCAAGCTCAAGATACCCGGGATCCTTTCCGGTATCCTTACACAGCTGGCGCTGTATTCCATCAACATGAGGATAATGCAGCGGGCCAACGTCTCCCTGCTCAAGGCCGAGACCGTCATTTCTCTTAAAAACATCCCTCATTCGATTGTGATCGGTGCGGGATTTATGGTCGTACTCATCGCCATACTGTACTGGTTCTTCGGCACTGAGATCGGTTCCGGCATCAGAGCCACCGGCAACAATTCCAGAATGGCCGAAGCCCTGGGAATCAATACAGACACCATGAAGATCATCGCCCTTATGATGAGCAACGGCCTTGTAGCCCTTTCCGGCGGACTGGTAGCCCAGTACCAGGGCTATGCCGACATAAACATGGGCCGCGGCGCCATAGTCATCGGTCTTGCCAGCGTTATCATAGGAGAAGTTATATTCGGAAAGAACATCAATTTCGCCATTAGGGTCCTCTCGACCTTTATAGGCTGCGTTATCTATTATCTTATCATCACCCTGGTACTGCAGGCCGGTCTCAACACCAGCGACCTCAAGCTCTTCAGCGCCATAGTAGTTGCGGTGGCTCTGGCCATACCCGCACTTAAGAAGGGCAAAGTCAAAGGGGGTGACAGATAATGCTTCAGTTAATAAACGTCAACAAGACATTCAATCCCGGAACGGTCAACGAAAACCACGCGATCGTGGATTTCTCCGTCACCATCAATGACAACGACTACATCTCCGTGATAGGAGGAAACGGTGCCGGCAAATCCACCATACTGAACCTGATAAGCGGCGGACTGATCCCGGACAGCGGCAAGATCCTGTTTGACGGCAGCGACGTCACCCGCATGCCGGAGCATACCCGCGCGAAGTACATCGGAAGGGTATTTCAGGATCCTATGATGGGAACGGCCGCGGACATGATCATAGAGGAAAATCTCGCTCTTGCCTTCAGAAGGGGCAAAAGAAGGGGGCTGAAGTGGTATATCACAGAGAAGGAACGCCAGTCATACCGTGAGATGCTTTCGGAACTGGATCTGGGCCTGGAGGACAGGCTGGATTCGAAGATAGGCCTTCTCTCGGGCGGACAGAGACAGGCAGTCACCCTGCTCATGGCCACCATCAACGATCCGGCGCTTCTGCTTCTGGACGAACACACTGCGGCATTGGATCCCAAGACCGCCGTCAAGGTCATGGAGCTGTCCCACAAGATCATCACGGAGAAGAATCTCACGACGCTGATGGTCACCCACAACATGAAGGATGCCATCGCCTACGGCAACAGGCTCATCATGCTGGACAAGGGCAGGATCGTCCTCGATATCAGCGGAGAGGAAAAGAGCCGTCTGACGGTCAACGAACTCATCGAAAGATTCTCCGCCTCCTCCGGAGGGGAGCTTTCCGATGACGCTCTGCTGCTCTCATAACGGAATATGAAGGAGGTCTGGGAGAGACCTCCTTTTTCTGTGCTTTTGGATCGTCCCTGTCCCATCCCCGCAGCAGTCGCTTTGCGCACGAACACAAAACAGGAAGTCCCACCCGGGACCTCCTGTCTGTCTTCAGTTGATTTATCTGATCACTTGAGCTGGAAACCGTACTGTTCGAACAGTCGCTTGATCTCATGGTTCACCAGCGTTCTGACTTCGAATTTATGCTCCTCCATGCATTCCGCCCTGATGGACAGCCTTACGCCTCCGCCGGACAGATCGTCCACCCCGCCGTAGGAGGGACCGGACAGTATGTACGGGCTCATCTCCGCGATCTTGGGCAGCTCCGAACGGAGCATCGCCTCGACTTCCGTGATCTCCTGCGTGAAGGGCAGGTTGATGATCACGTCGCAGTTTGAAGTGTTCCTGGTCTTGTTGACCACGTTCGTAAGGTTGCGGTTGTTGATCATCTTGACGTCCTTCACCGTATTGAGTATCCTGGTGCTCCTGATGCCTATCTCCAGAACGGTCCCCTTGAAGCCTCCCACTTCGATGATGTCCCCCACCTGGAATTCATTCTCGAATATGATGAATATTCCAGCCAGGATATCGGTCACAAGATCCCTGGCGCCGAGACCTATGATGAGGGTCAGCAGTCCGGCGGATGCCAGCAGTGAATTGGAATCGAATCCCAGCACCGCAAGACAGTAGAACAGCATGGCCAGCGTACCCACGTATCTGATAAAGCTCTTGGCCAGACGAATGATCGTCTCGTTTCGGGGGCTGACCATCTTAATGATGGCATTGAGTATAAGGTCTATGATATTCATGGCGAACAGGACTATGAATACTATAAGCAGCACCCGCGTCAGCGCGAACACATTTAATCCGTACTCCCATTTGCCGCTGATGATAAACCCGAAAATGCTGTTCTCATCATATATGTAGTCCCTGAAAATGATCGAGATCATCGCCTGAACTGCGAATACCGAGATCATGCACCTGATTATGAAGCCCGTCTTCCCTTCCGGTGTCATATCGTTCCATTTTATCTTCTGACGCATTACACGGGAAATGATGTTTACGTTCTTCTTCTCCCCGCCGGACGTGGTGACGTCGACGTAAAGATCCGGATCCACTTCCTCGCCGGGAACGACATCCCTGTTCTTCATATAAATCGAAAAGGCGATAATATTCAGAAGGCTCACGGCCTGTGATATCAACGTGATCAGGATACGTCCGCTGAAAATGTCGGAGACCCTGTCCCCAACATAAATGTAATGGCCGTCGACTTCGAAGGAATCCATATAATACTTGGTCCCGTCGACGGTAATGTATCCGTAGTAATTGTTTTTCAGCTGTTCCTCCCTGAACCCGTGATCCACCGCCCTGTCTCCGATGATATCGCTGTTCCTGTCCGTGATGGCATAGTAAATCGTGCCGTCTGACATATCGACGGCAAATATGTTGTCATCCGTACCGGCGACGCTGTTGATCAGTATGGTGCTCAGATCAGCTTCGGCCACCACATTTTTCAGTTTGTCAGGGGATACCGCGATCTGCAGGAAACCGGTCACCTCATCTCCCGTTACATTGTACGTGCTCACGCCTATATACTGACGGTATGTCCCGGTCAGTTCGTCATTCTGTGCCTCCTGGACCAGATAGGGTATGCCGTTTTTCAGTACATTGAAGGCGTAGGACTGATCCTCCGGGTCATCGGATATGCTGAAACCGATGATGGGTGAATCGGAAAGGATTTCGTTGCCCTCCATGTCGAACATCATGATAAACTCGAAATCGAGTATCTCGGAAAGCTTTTTCAGATTCTCCTTCGTCTGCAGTTCCGGATGGCGGCTGAGGAAATATGATGTGATCTGAGCCTTGTTCAGATATGACTTATTGTACTGCTCTGTAAGCTTTTCTACCCCGTTTTTCGCTTCCTCCGAACTGGATTTTATCTCAACTATCTCGTTGGTCGCAGCGAGATCGTGCATGGCCAGATGGAAGAGAGTCTGAACGTAGTACGTGGACAGCCCGATCATGATAAGCCCTACCATCGATATGATCACCAGACGGCGCTTCAAATTGATGTCCGAATAATATTTGGAACTGTCACGCTTTGCCTGCTGCTTGGAAAAGTAGTCATAGGTTATCAGCAATGTAAACACGATGCAGATGATAATGAATATCAGGCCTATGGCAAAGTGGGAGTTGGCGGTCATGTTGTTCGACGCTATGCCGCAGGATATGGTGATATTCAGGTTCGCGTTTACCACACTGGCGGTATAGTAGATCTTATTCTGGATACGAAGCCATCTGGCCTCCTGGAGCATGAGCTGCTGAAGGGTCACCCCCAGAGTCTCGACCTTCTTGCCGATAAACTCCGGATCGGGATAGTACAGTATGCTTCCGTCCGTGTTTGTCACGATCAGGAACATGTCATCCATAGCGGTGAGCCTCTGAAGGATCCTGTTTTCCGTATAAATATTGTTGAGTATCTCATTCAGGTCATGGGGATCCTTCTCGATAGTGACCATCAGTCCGTCGGATGCATAGGCGGTATAATACCGCATTCCCTGTTCTTTGCGGAATTCCCCTATATAGATGGCATCGGCATCGAACATTGCGGTCAGATCCCGGTCTATCTTTACATCTTTTTCGTTCTCCAGCAAAAAGACAAGCACTTCCGCCTTTGACTGCATGGCCTGATCATATATCTCTGTTACCTCCAGAGTCTCCTGGTATGACTTGTTGAAAGTATTCTGAATGCTTTCGAGCCTCTCAGTGAGATTCTCCCTCTGTTTATGTTCGGTCACCCTGGTCTCCACAACAAACATGAACGTCCCCATCAGGAGCAGAATGACGATGTCAAATGCCAGCACCTGTCTAAGTCTTAAGGTTTTTTTCTTCATTTTCAAACTCTTTCCACAGTATGTACTGATTTTATCATAAACGGGTGAGCGTTGTCCAATGCAAAGGATGCAATTGCACGTTTAATGTGGTGAAGCCGCCGAAAAATCGGAACGTACGGATAAGTTTGTGCTATACTCATCTCAGAGTTCGGTCACGGAGGACAGCTTTATTATGGAAGACAATGAAAAAACAATGGAAACGGCTGTGGAAAAAGCCGGAGAATCCCGCCATGACGGGGGACATATAAGAGACATACGGGACAGGCTGATGGCATCGGATCATGAACATCATCATGAGCATGAACATGAACACGAGCACCATCATGAGCATGATCATGGCCACGAGCATGAACATGAGGAAGGATGCACCTGCGCGGACTGCGTCAGCGGAGTGAGCGTCATCCACCACGAGGGCGCCCTGGCGGGCAGCTTCAGCATCGATACGCAAAAGACCCTGGACGAGGTGGACTCGATACTCATGGAAGACATGGCGCAGCTCGGAAGAAAGGTAGATGAGTGCGGAGGCATCATAGGACATATAAAGGCGGCCGTAAAGACGCCCTCGGGTTCCTATATGTACTCCATCACCAGCGATACCGTATCCCGCAAGGGAGAAGTGCCCGAGGGAGAACAGCCCCAGGAGGTGTCCTTCGCGTCCATAGTATTCGGCCTTGAGGAAGATCCGCTTAGGGAGTATCTTGTGGAGATAAAGGAAAAACTGGAATAATACTGTTACAGCAACAAAAAAGACGCTGCCGAGGGCAGCGTCTTTTAATTCAGCGGATGAATCCGGGGATCATGGCGGTGTACTTTTCGTACTTCTCCTTCATGATGGGCTCCACCAGGTCGTTTACGGGCGGATAGAGTTTCTTGTACTCCTCCCAGCTCATCACATACTTCGACTTGAAGGGCGGGTACTGATCCGAGAACTTGCTCACCGTATCCTCAAAGACGTAATTGATGGATTTTTCTCCGGCGTTGTCATACTTCGCGTGGTCCAGGGCATACTCCTGCACCGCAACATAGTTATCCGGTTCGATATCGGAAATATTCAGCGTGTGCTTGTCGAAATCGAAGAAGTAGTTTCCGCCGGGAGCCATGATATCTATGATCTCCTTTGCCTTGTCTATGCACTCCTCCCTGGAAGCCGTCTTGAGCATGGTAAGAGGATACAGACCGCCGAGTATGTGCTTCTTGCCCAGTACGTCCTTATACTTTCTGGCATCGCCGTACTCGAACCAGTAGCGGGCGCCGGCGGGCAGCTCGAACAGGTTGTCCGTGAAGCGGGTCCAGTCGCCTTCGCAGAAGATGTACATCCTCTGGCCCTTCTCTCCCGCTATGTGGCAGAGCTTGTAGAATGTGGGCCAGTAGAACTTATCGAAGTCCTTCTGCCTGAGGAACACTCCCATGTGGGTCATGATGCGGCTGCATCCAGTGATGTCCACCACTCTGGTGCGCTGCTGGTAGATCGCCATGGGCATCAGCGCCTCCATGGCATCCAGGACCTTCTGAGGGCAGCGCCTTATGTCCAGCACGATATTCGAAAAGCCCCTGTTGAAGTCCGCGAGAGTGTCGAAAGGCGGCGCCGTCATTCCGGTGGAGCCGGCTACAGGCGTGAAGTATCCGTACTTCTCCGTAATATATGCGTTGGCTTTGGCGAACATCGCGTTCACGTCCACCGTGGCAAGATAGTTGCGGGCGTATGCGAAAGCCATCTCCGCGGGGGTCCCGGCGTAGGCGGGATTGAGCCGCGGGACCACCACGTCCGTCAGGAATTCATGGGGATTGGCGATAAAATCGTCGTACTCCTCGGCTGAAAATCCGGATATCTCCGGATGCTGGATAAATCCCGTGTTGCTCATCACGTTTCCGATGTTGCGTGTGAATATCAGAGCCACGGGGTTCCTGGCCCAGGATGCGGAGAAGTTGTCTCCCCTTGAAAGCTTCGTGACCGCGTTTTCCAGTATCTCCGTGATCAGCTCCGTCGAATACTCATACTGCGTCGTAAGAAGATTCTTGCCGGCGAACTGTATCATGTACTCGATGCCGAGCCCGTCGTTGACAGGGAATCTGTCCGGTATTATTCCGGAATACAGGTCGGTATACATTTTGGTCCTGTATTCCCTGAGTTCTTTAGCGTCCATGTTTACCTCCGTTTTACTTTTCCTGATTATCATTATAAACTTTGAATCACGCACCGTCAATATAATTTTTTGGACCGAGTCCCATAAAAAAACCGGCCGAAGCCGGTTATCAAATTATTCAAGTTCCAGAATGAAATAGGGTTTCAGGACGAGATGGATACCTTCCATCGCATCCAGGCTGTCCCGTTTTAGCTGCTCGATCCGCTCATCCTCCAGTCCCAGCAGCCAGAAGCATATCTGGATGAACTTGTCTCCGAGGTACTCCTTTGAGCAGTCGATTATGCCGTTGTGCCATGCGGTGACAAGGGAGTTGGCGGCTGAAATTCCCACTGCCTGATAAATGGCCAGGTCCACGTCGCTGATGGAAGGATTGATGAGCCTTTTCTGCATCTGATAGAAGTGGGCTCTCTGGGAAGCGGGCATCGAATCCCGTGACTGCTCCGTATCACGGTCAGAAATGTCACCGAACTGCTGGGTGCTGACGTAGTTCTCCATCACGAACCGTCTGAGCTTGGGGTAACGTTCGTGAAGGTCGATGATGACTCTGTATTCCGTGGCGATCCCCAGGGCCAGGTTGTATTCCCCGTAACGGTCGTACATGGCCGCAGACACGAGGTTTCGCATGTCCAGCCTGAACCTTGTTTCTATCATGCCCGCGAGATTGGACTTCGAACCGAAGTAATATGTAAAAAGACCGTTGTTCACACCGGCATTCTTCGTGATCTGAGCCACAGTGGTCTTATTGAAGCCCTGTTCGTAAAACAGCTCCTTGGCGGATTCTGTTATTTTCGCCTCAGCAAAGTCGCCCTTGCCTGTTTTTGCCATTTTATTTTCCCGTTTCTTAGATATGCTTGGGCAGATTATATCATAGATGCAATTGTTATAACAAACCGGGAAGTAAAAAAATCCTACTGTTTCAGGGATAATTCCACAGGATTTACAGCTCTGTAATACACGGGAATGCATCCACTATATCATATACGTTTGAAAAAAACAATATTTATTATATTTGCTCAAATTTCCAATTGACACGGAGCCCCGCTTCAAATATAATTAACATGATAATTAGACGTATGTAAAAATATTCTGATGATCCTACACCGATGCCGGCGCAGGAACCGGCAAAAATTAGAAAAAAGGAGACACAAATGACAGACGCAAGCACCATCAAAGCCGAACGCACCCAAAATCTGCATGACGTTTATGACAACAAGATACCCAAAAGAGTGCCCATAAGCTTCGGACTCGGCCTTACAACGGTGGCCGACTATGCCGGAGTTGACAGAAAGGAAGCATACTGGAATCCTTCCCTTCTGGAGAAAGCTTCCGACGAGCTCTGTGCGATGATCCCCTCCGATACATGTATGTATTCCGGGACCGTCTACACACCCTATTCCGCCCAGAGCCTCGGCGCAAAGAACAAGATCATGAGCGATACGGGATACATGCAGCATCCCAACACCGTTTCCATGTACCCCGAGGATTACGATGACTTCATCGAAGATCCCTATGCGACCATCATCGAAAAGTTCCTTCCCAGGATCTACGACAACATGGATCCCGCGAACAATCCCACCAGATCGCTTTTCGCACTGGTACAGGAAGCGAACCTCAACGCACAGGTTGCCGCTCTGCAGATGCCCATGATGAAAAGACTGGCCGAAAAGCACGGCTATCCCGACGGAGAGGGCAGAGGCGGAGGAGGAAGAACCCCTCTTGACTGGCTTGCGGACCAGCTCAGAAGCTTCGACGGCATCTGCGTCGATGTCAGAAGAGATCCCGACAAGGTCGTCGCGGCACTGGATGCGGCGTACCCCATGCTTTACAAAACAGGCAGATGCCCGAATCCCGATAAGGTGAACCGTTACGCGGTGGCCATGTTCCAGCTGCATATGGCTACATACCTCAACGAGAAGGCATTCGTGAAGACCTGGTACAATCCCTGGAAGAGACAGCTCGAGGATTATTCGTCCCTCGGCATGAGATGCGGCGCCTTCCTGGAGGAAAACTGGACGAAGAAGATCGACTATCTGCTCGACCTGCCCACCGGCATGTACTTCACATGGGAATACGGTGATCCCAAGCTCTTCAAGGAAAAGCTCGGCAAGAAGTTCGTCCTCAGCAGCGGATTCCCCCTCAAGTACATCACCCAGTGCACAAAGGATGAGATCATCGACAAGACCAAGGAATGGCTCGACATCATGATGCCCGGCGGACAGTACATCTTCGGATTCGACAAGAGCGCCCTTACCATGGGAGACATCAACCTTGAGAACCTGAAGGCCTGCTTCGAGACAGTCCTCAAGTACGGCGGATATGACAACG
>JAGACT010000246.1 GCA_017613995.1 Eubacteriaceae bacterium | reverse complement strand
ATGATGGTCCCGGTGAATCCGGAATCAGCGGAAGCGAGGGCTCCGCCCATGGTGGTGGCTGTGGCTACCATGAACAGCATGGGCCAGAGGATGCCGCCGTTGGCCAGTTCCGCGAAGGTGAAGAAGGGCTTTCCGTTGCTGTCTCTGAAGACAGTGACCATGGCTACCAGGCCCAGGACGATGGCGGTGGTGCCGATCTTGCCCAGGAATGCCTTCGCGGGTCCCGCGGGCAGACAGCTGGGAAGGATCGTGAGGACGATCATGGCTCCGAGAGCCCACAGGGCGATCTTCTGCTTGGTGCTGAAGGGCTCGGCCTTGTCCACGTCGATGCCCTTGGAGAGGGGCTTCATGTCGGGATTAATCACGAAGCGGCAGATCAGGAAGTATACCGCCATGACCGACGCGCAGAATATGAAGCTGAAGATCAGGTAGCTGAGGTAGTTATAGCCCGCGTAGACTCCCTCGCTGGCGGTATTGAGATAACCGAATACCGCTACGACTCCTCCCTGGAAGGGAAGCGCCATGGCACCGAGAGCGTTGAAGAAGGGAATGGCACAGACCATCATCCTGGGCCACTTGTCCTGTTTTGTATATCCCACCTGATCGCTGATGGTGTAGACCAGGGACCAGCACAGCAGGATCGCCGCGAAGCCGGCTCCGAAGGAAGCGCAAACCCATACCGCGAAGCAGATGAGGAATGAAAGCATCCAGGGACGGCCTTTGGCAAGTCTGGAGTTCACCAGGCGGCTGACGAGCTGCTTTGAGATACCGGTGGTGGTCAGAAGGGCCGCGAATACCAGCAGCCACAGGATCAGCTGCACGGTGGGATTGCTTATCGTGGTCGTGAATACTTCGGCCACATTGTTCTTATAGCCGGTGAATCCCAGCATGATGAGTCCCAGTACGCTGGGCCAGATCATGTCACAGGTGATCCATCCGTAAAGGGCACCGGCGAAGATGCCTAAAACCGTCATTCCGAAGGGGGTCATCGCTCCGAAGGGAGGGATGAAGCGGAACAGTGCCATCAGGAGCACGACGACCGCTGCGTTGATGTAATACTTCTTGTTCATATTGTCTCTCCATTTCGATTTCTAGTCCGGGGAGAACCCGTCTCCTCCTGCCTCAATGCTATCAGAGAATGCCTCTGTGTGTAAAGCAACCTGTAATCTCCACGAAGACGCCGGGTGTAAACCCGAGGTTGACACATCCCGAACCGGGATGGTATAATTTCAGTGACAGAAAGCCGAGGTGCGCAAAAATGAGACTGGAACAGCTTTATATCTTCAGAAAGATCGCGGAAAGCTCCTCCATACGCCAGGCGGCGGAGGATCTTTACATAACGCCCCAGTACGCCAGCAAGGCCATGCTACAGTTCGAGGAGGAACTGGGCACCACGCTTTACAGTCGTTCCCGCACGGGCATCGAGCTCACGTCCCAGGGAAAGGAAGCCTACGAACTGACGCTCAGGGCCATCGCGGACATCGAGGAACTCAAAAATCATTTCCTCACACAGGAGGACACAGCCTCTTCCCGGCAGGAGCCCGTATCCATCACCTGCTGCTCGGTGCTGGAGCCCGTGATCTCCGGTTTCGTCAGCGACCTGATCGTTGGGCATTTTCCCAGCACTCCTGTGCAGCTTGACAAGCTGGGCAGCACCCAGATAATGGAAATGATAGGCGATATGGCCAGGGCGCAGCACGGCCCGGACATAGTCATCATGACCGTGCCCAGGGAAAAAGAAGAGCAGACCCGCTCCCAGCTGGAAAGGAATTACCGCAGCTTCCACCTGTTCGACGACGAACTGTGCCTGCAGGTCCCGAAGGATCACCCGCTGACGAAAAGAGCCTGCATACCGATGAAGGAGCTTACGGACCTGCCCATGCTCCTCTATACGGGCACCCCCAGCAAAATGACCGACAGCGAACTCATACTGCAGCAGAGGGGATATACTCTCACCAACGTGAGCCGCACGGCGAATCTGGATACCACCAGCCAGGTGGCCATGAAGATGAACAGATTCTGTTTCGTGGGATTTCCCAGCGTGGAATTCCGGCCCATGGCCAACGTGGAATACATCCCGCTGGAGGAACCGATCATTTCAGAATTCATACTTCTGGTGAACCGCTCCGTTAAGAACGTCCCCTTCGCGGAAGCGATGATCGAGTGCCTGGACAGCACCTTCAGCATGTACGGTATGTGGTAACAAAAAAACTGCCGGAGAAGCGGCGTACCGCTCTCCGGCAGTTTTTTTATGCGGGACCTATCTGATCCAGTATGCGTAATTTTCCTTGCGGGGTTTCGCCTCCGGCTCCGGACCGTCCGTATAGCCCAGGATGCAGTTGCCGATGCCCTCGTAATCGCCCTCGATGCCCAGTTCCTTAAGGATGGCTTTGCCTTCCTCGGTGGCGAATTCCTCCTTGGCGCGGTGTATCCAGCAGCTTCCCACTCCCAGATCGTGGGCCGCCAGCATGAGGTTTCCCATCACCAGGCTTCCGTCATACAGATATGTGGGGATGCTCCTGTCAGCCAGCACCACCAGCACCACGGGAGCTCCGTAGAAGGGATCCCCCTTACCGCCCATTGCTCCGGCGTTGAGCTTGGAGAGTCTGTCGCGGACTTCCCTGTTCGTCACTGCGATGATGATCGGTGACTGCTTTCCCATACCCGTGGGAGCATATGTCCCCGCCCGGATTATCTTTTCGATGACCTCATCCGGGACCATCTCATCCGTAAACTTCCTTATGCTTCTTCTGTTCAGCATGTTGTCAAACACTTCACCCATCGTTTCAGTCTCCTTTTCATATTATTATAGTGATCCGCACAGCGGGTCTACTCGTATTCGTACCAGAGCCCCTGTTCCTGCAGGTTGTAGATGATCTCCTCGAAGTAGTCGTAATCCTCCGCGAAGTAGGTGTTGCCGTACTTGTCCGAAACGAAGTAATAGTAATCGTGGTAGGACGGGAACAGGGCGGCGTAGATGGATTCGGCTCCGGGGTTGCAGATGGGCCCCACGGGGAACTGTCCGGCCATGGCGTCGGGCCTGGTGTTGTAGGCGTTGACGTCCTCGATCTCGTACATGTACAGATCCCTCTCGTACACCTCCACCTTGATGGCGTAGTAGGTGGTGACGTCGCTGCCCAGGGCCCAGCCGTCCCTGAGACGGTTGTAGAACACGCCGGATACTCCGGCGCGGTCGTTGGCGTTGCCGGCTTCCAGTTCGACGATGGAAGCCATGGTCATTATCTGATGGAGCGTGTACTGGGAATTCCTGATGTCCTCCCTGTAGGGCTCCAGCACCTCGCCGGTGCGCTCCAGCATCATTTCGAAGATCTCCTCCACGCTCATGTCGGGACCGGTGAGCTGGTAGGTGTCCGGGAACAGATATCCCTCGAGACTGTAGTAGATCCTCGGATCGGTGATCTCGTCCGGCAGGAACCAGTACTCGTCCAGGATGCGCTGGAGGTAATCGGCGTCGGAAAGAAGGGCGTACACGTCCTCCTCGGTGTTGTCGGTGTTCTCGGCTATAAGAGTAGCGATATAGCGCATGTTCTTTCCCTCGGGGAAAGTGAGGAAGAACGCGTCGGGATAGTACACCTCGCCGGACGCTATGGTCTCCACGATCTGCCTGAGATCCATGGACGGGGAAAGAGGATACTTTCCGGTATACAGGGGAGTGTCGGGAGCGTTGCTCTTCAGATACAGGTTGTAGGCCGTTTCCGAACGGATGAATCCCTCGGCCTTCAGCCTGGATGCGAGGGTCTTGTAGGTGTCGCCCTCTCCCACTGTGAAGGGCCGGATCTCGGTGTCATTCTGATCCACTGGGGACATGGAAGTATTGTACATGAGGACTCCGCCGCAGATCAGGACCACCAGGATGACGGCTATCACCTGTACGATCCTTATCCCCTTTGATACTTTTTTCTTTATCTTGCGTGCCATTTTGCGCCTCGTTTCATAGTATAATAATTTCGCAGTATTATATATTATACATTGTTTTCACGTTCTTGGCAACAGCGGGAAAAAGGAAAAGAATCATGGACAACGATCGATACATCAACGGGCAGCAGCTTCCTCCCTACGACACCATGCCATTCATGGGCCATACCGTCGGCGAGATAGGCTGCGGACCGCTGTCCGTATACAATCTTATAGTGGCCCGGGGGGGAGAAGCGGACCTGGACGATATCCTGCGCTACTGCGAAAAGTTCCCCCTGCTTTCGCTGTGGGGCACCCTCGGCACCAACACCGTTTCCCTGGCCCTGTATCT
>JAGACT010000245.1 GCA_017613995.1 Eubacteriaceae bacterium | reverse complement strand
GCGAAGGTGACCACGAGGGACAGGATGCTGCTGACGAACATCGAGAATATGACGCCGATGAGTATTATCGTATAGGTCGACAGCGAGTTGTCCAGCCTGTAGGCAAGAGAAAGGATCAGAAAAAGCGATACGAAGGCGAACAGCATCGACATACCCATGGTGCCGAGCTGCTCGAATCCAGGAACGGTTATGCCGAAAGCCAGGGACAGCACCGCGCCCAGGGCGGCTCCCGAGGAAACGCCCATGGTGGAACCGTCCGCCAGGGGGTTCTGCAGAAGGCCCTGCATGGCAGCGCCGCACAGAGAAAGAGCTGCGCCCTCCAGGGCAACGCAAATAACTCTCGGCAGTCTTACCGACAGGATTATCGCCCTGTAGGAGCCGGGAGGTATCTCTTTTCCGAGGATGGCCTTCATTATGATGCTCACAGTATCTTTCAGCGGTATATTAACGCTGCCGGCAACTATACATACCAGCAGCGTGCATACCGTTATGATAATGAAAAAGAGATACTGAGCGGAATTGAAGCCTTCTTTTTTTCCGGTCCTTTTTTCTCTTGTCATTATGTTTTTACTTTTCTCTTGTTATAAATTCGAGCAGTGTCTTGGCTCCGTCAACAAGTCTGGGTGCGGGACGGGAAAGAAGATTCGTGTCGATGCACAGGATATTTCCGTCCTTGACTGCGGAAACGTTCTCCCAGCCCGGTCTGGAGGCGATCTCTTCCTCGGGCCTCGGCCCTTCTCCGTAATACATGGTAATGGTCACGATGTAATCGGGATTCCTCTCGATGATCTGCTCCTCGGATACCTGGACCCAACCGATGGTATCGTCGAAAATATTCTTCAGACCCAGAAGGTCGGCGATCTCCTGCATGAAGGTTTCCTTTCCGGCGGACCACAGACCCCACTGAAGAGGCGATACTTCGAAGTAAACGGTCTTTCCTTCGACCCCGGCATCCTTGGCGTCCTTTTCGATCTGTTCGAAAGCCTGCTTCATGTCATTGACGATCGTTTCAGCTTCCTGATCCTTTCCGAGGACCTTTCCGAGAAGAATTATGCTCTCATAGGTGGTCTCAATCGTATCAGCGTTGGTGCTCAGAACGGGAATGCCCGCGGCGGTCAGCGCGTTGTACTGATCCTCGGTCTGTCCCATGGAATCCCAGATCACCAGATCAGGTTCCTTCGCGATGATATCCTCGATGTTGGTATCACCGGCGCTTCCGGTCTCGGGGATGCCGAGAACTTCCTCGGGATAGTCGCAGTATTTTCCTCTTGCGATGACTTTGTCTCCGGCTCCGAGAGCGAAGATGATCTCACAGGGTGCTGCGGTGAGCACGACTATCTTGTCGGGCACTTTTTCAAGTGTCACTTCATTGCCCATCTGGTCGACCACAGTGATGGGGCCCGATGCTGTCTCTTCCTTGCCGCTCTTTCCGCAGGCGGAGAAGGAAAGGACCAGCGCCAAGGCCAGCATTAATGCCAGAAATTTTTTCATTGTTTTCTCCTTCTTTTTTTAGTTTAAAGTCTGTTCAAAACGATCCTCCCCGCTCTTCGGGGCATCCGGCGTCATCAGACGGATTGTACAGCTTCCTTCCGTTTCCTCAGCCTGTCTCCCTTCTGAAACAAGGACGATCATTTATGCTTCATCTTACTACAATTAATATATTTTGTCAATTACTCTGTTTTTCATCCCGTTTCCAATGCCCAAATTCTTTCTATCCTTTTTTCATTCCTACCGGTTGAAAAAACAGCGGTTTTCTGTTATTATGTTATCAACATTCATATGTGCAGTTATTAACAGTTGGTCTGTACATTCAGCTGATAAATTGTCATTAACCCAACGACAATTTGTCAATTTTTTTCTACAGTACGCAGATTTGCAGCAGAGCTGTGCCGTATTTTATGTTCAGAGAAACTGTGATCATACAATCCATTTCCGCAGGAGCAGAAACGCATGAACCAGATGTACGAAATATGGAAAAACGCGGATATTTACCTTAAGGAAGAACTCAGTCCCATGATCTACTCGGAGTATATCTCCGGCATCACCCCTGTTGTGCTCAACGGGGATACCCTTGTGCTGAAAGTAGAGGCGGAATACAAGAAGACCTGCATCCAGCAGAGGTACAACCTGCTGGTGGACAAGGCCGTACGCTACGCGAACCAGGGAAGAAACCTCGATATAAAGTATATCGTGGCGGATGACGATCTGACGGATCTTTACATGAACCAGCTCGACAGGGCCGAAAACACCGGCATAGCCCATACCCGCTTCCTGCCGAAGTATACCTTCGACTCATTCGTGGTGGGATCCAACAACCGTCTTGCCCACGCCGCTGCTCTGGCCGTGGCCCAGTCCCCCGGCACCAAGTACAATCCCCTTTTCATATACGGCGGCGTGGGTCTCGGAAAGACCCACCTCATGCACGCCATCGGTCAGTTCGTCCTCAAGGAGAAGCCCTATGCGAACGTGGCCTATGTTACCAGCGAGCAGTTCACCAACGACTTCATCGACGCCATAAGAAAAGAGACCAACATACAGTTCAGAAAAAACTACCGCAACGTGGACGTTCTTCTTGTGGACGACATACAGTTCCTTTCAGGAAAGGAAGGGACACAGGAGGAATTCTTCCATACGTTCAACGAGCTGTTCAATGCCCAGAAGCAGATAGTCATCACCAGCGACAAGCCTCCGAAGGACATTCCCAATCTCGAACAGCGTCTCAAGACCCGTTTCGAGTGGGGACTTACCTGTGACATCAGCCCTCCGAACTACGAGACCAGGGTCGCCATACTCAAGAAGAAGGCCATCGATGAGAATATTGACGTTTCAGACGAAGTAATAGATTACATCGCAGAATATCTCGGTACCAACATAAGGGAACTCGAGGGCGCTCTCGACAAGGTGAAATTCATCCAGGAGCTCGAAGGAAGGAAAGTCGGCCTCGACACAGTCAAGTCGACCCTTAAGGATGTTATAGTAGTCAAGGAAAAGCATCTTTCTCCGGAGCTCATCATCCAGGCGGTTTCAAAGCATTATGGTGTCAGCTTCGCGGATATCCTTTCGGACAAGAGGACCCAGAACATTGCCCTGGCAAGACAGGTCGGGATGTACCTTACAAAGGAATTCACGGACCTTTCCCTTGCTTCCATAGGGGACGTGTTCGGAGGAAGGAACCACTCCACAGTTATACACGCCACCAACAAGGTGAAGAGCGACGCTGAGAACGATCCTAAGTTCAATAAGGAGCTGAATTCTCTCAAGAGCATCCTCAACGACATGGACTGATCAACAGATTATTGACAGCCACAGACAGGTTATCAATAGTCATAAATGATCTGTTGTTTATAAAAATGGCTTATTTAAGCCATAAATATTAATATAAACACGATCGACACGCCTACTTTATCTATTGACAATATTTATTTAATATATATACCCGGCAGGGCCTGCCAGCCGGGGGAAGCAAAGTTCCTGAAAGGAGGATCATAACCGGTAAACAAACCGGTTATGAAGACATTATGAGATTTTCGGTCGAAAACAACGATCTCAGCAAAGCCCTTAACATCGTTTCAAAGGCAGTCAGTTCAAAGAGCACTTCCTCGGCTCTCCAGTGCGTATACTTCGAAGCAACCGACAACATTCTGACTCTTAAGGCAACGGACGGAGAACTCAGTATAGTCACTACGGTAGAAGCGGATGTAACCCAGGAGGGAAGGACCATCATCACCCTGAAGACCCTGTTCGATCTTATCCGCACTTTCCCTTCAGAGAGGGTATTCTTCGATATAGACGAAGTCAATTACAGCGTGAATATCTCCTGCGCCACTCTTGAGATCAACCTTCTGGCGATGGATCCTACATCATTCCCCCTGTTTGAGAAGGTTTCCGTCGATTCGATGATCACTGTTGACAATGAGGTTTTCAGGGACCTCATCAGAGAGTGTGTTTTCTGTTGCGCTCCTTCCATAAGCGTCAATCCCGTTATAACGGGCATAAATATCGAACTGGAAGAGAACGGGATCATCTGTACTGCTTTGGATGGATACAAGATGTCCGTCAGAAAACAGCAGCTCGACAATCCGGGCATCGTGGACAAGGATATAATCGTTCCGGGAAGGATCATGAACGAAGTGCTGAAGATCGTATCTCTTTACGACGATCCTGTCTGCTTCGGTGTTCAGAACAACCGCTTCGTCATAGATATCGGTGAGACTCAGATAATGAGTAACCTGATAGAGGGAACATACATCAATTACAGAGGTCTTATCCCTTCAACAATTAATACCGTTGTGAAGCTCGGAAAGAACGAACTCATGGCATCAATTGAACGTGCCGGCCTTATGGTCACCAGCGTCGAGAATTCCATGGTCAAACTCGTTATAGAAGATGACAGGCTGATTATCTCCAGTTCTTCCGTAATAGGAACGATAAGCGAGAGTATCGGCATCTCAAAGACCGGAAATGACATAAAAATAGCATTCAACGTCAGATATCTCTCTGAGCTGATAAAGAATATCAAGGATGAAAGGATAATACTGGAGTTCCGGGATTCCAATTCTCCGTGCCTGATCAAGCCGGTGGATGACGACAGATTCACCTTCCTGGTGATGCCTGTAAGATATATAGACTGATAAAAAATCAGACCATTATGTTTCACGTGAAACATAATGGTCTCTTTTTATGTATAACTGTTCTCAGTGTCTGCCGTTTTGCTGTACCGGTGCGAGTTGAATGTTCTCTATCCCAAGAGCGTCTGCCACAGCACTGCGGATACCATTGGAACTCATTGTAGCGCCTGAGACGGAATCCACATCAACGGACTGCTGGGATATAATGATGTCCGTTACAGAAAGTGCCTTCTGAAAGTATTTATAGTCTTCTTTTGAGGAGACTATTTCTATTGAAACTACTTTGCCTTCTGATACCGTTACGTTTACGGTGATATCTCCGTTGCGTCCTTTTCCTGTACCTGTGTATATTCCGTCGGCGAAGTATCCTGTTTTCTGCTCATTATCATACCCTTCAGCATTGCTGTCACTGTATTCTGTTTTATCTGACCCTTCCGCGGAACTGTAGTTGTCCGTATCATTCTGCTGTATTCCAAGGGCGTCGGCCGCAGCCTCGATTATACCCCGCGAACTCATCGTTGCCCCCGATACCGTATCCACGAACGGAGACTGGTTTGTTATGATCTCCTTTGTCAACTACTCCCTCCTACGGCTGAAGCCTTAGAGGAGGGAGCTTGTAACTGCCACGTGGTATTGACGGCTTTTGACGGCCTCCCACTTTTTTCGCCTGTCATATCATGACAGACGTGGCGTTACATCAGGGCACATTG
>JAGACT010000244.1 GCA_017613995.1 Eubacteriaceae bacterium | reverse complement strand
GAAGGCCACTTCTTCGCGCAGAATCTGGCAGATTTACCGGAGGCTCGGTCACAGAAGTTGAATGCGGTCTTTCCGCGGTCCCGAAGCTCTATGTTTCCGTTTCCCATCGTGGTGCCAAAGGCCCACTGGATCCCGTCCAGATAGCAGGCAGAACTCTCCGCTATGCAGTAGAGGGAATGATCCCTTCCCGTCACCTCCAGCAGCTTCACGACCTCCGCCGCGGTTGGGTAGATTATATTATCTGCCGCAGAAGAGCTTCAACCCCCCCGGGGGGATAAAATCCTATTATTTATAGGGTGATTCAAACAAAAAAAAGCCTTTCGGCCTTTTTACCCGTCCTTACATCAGAAACGCGTCCCTGAAGGCGTCCCGGGAACCGGGGAAAATGCTCTCCAGATACGCTTCGATCCCTCCGAAACCTTCCTCGATGGCGTCATACATGGAAAGGATGTATTCCTCCCTGACGAACATGCTGTCGTAGAAGTTCTCGGTGAATTCGTCGGTGATCTCCTCCCTGCCCATCCGTGAGATGAGCCGGGCATACAGAGCGTCGGCGAAGTCCCTGAGACACTCGTTGGTGGACATGTAGTCGTCGATTATTCTTTCCCTGGGCACCCCCAGAAGCTCGTATACCAGGGCGGACACGATGCCGGTACGGTCCTTTCCGGCGGTGCAGTGGAACAGGGTGACTCCTTCCGAGTTGTCAAGGATCGAGCGCAGCACCTCCCCCAGGGCTTCCGACGAGGCCCTTCCCAGGATGATGTCCCGGTACATGGCGCTCATCCTTTCGCGGACGGACACTGTTTCCCTGTCGTGGACCGCCTGTCCCGTGACGGGATCCGTGCTCACCGTTATGAGCTTCACCGTTGCCCCGGGAACGGGAGGATCAGGTTTGGAAGTACTCTCCTCCGCCGATCTGAGATCGATGATCAGATTGGTTCCGAGGCTCTCTAGTACCTTCAGATCCCCTTCGGAACCGTCGCCTGGACGGCCTGCGCGGAAGAGCTTTCCTTCCCTGAGCCTTCTGCCTTCATATCCTCTCTCTCCCCCCAGGTCCCTGAGGTTCTGCATTTTCTCGAGGCGTATGATCTTTCCCATTACTTGAAGATATCGAACAGAGCGATATCGGAATCCTGGAGCCTGACACCGCAGCGCAGCTCTGTCCCGTCGGGATAGCGGATAGCCACCGCCAGCTCCATATCCTTTTCCGCGCCCTTCTTTTTAACGTCCTCGACGAACGCGGGGACCTTCGGATGATTCGCGCTGAAGGTCTTCCATGCCTGCTTGAGCTTTAAAAGCGAACCAAGATCCATAACTGTTTCCTCCTTCGAAAAAAGCCCATCCTAACGGATGGGCTCATGATGTTGTCTCTGGTGGAGATGAAGAGACTCGAACTCTCGACCTTTCGGATGCGAACCGGACGCTCTACCAACTGAGCTACACCCCCGTCAACCCCATGATTTTACCAGTTTTGCATGCCGCAGTCAATAATTATTCCTCAATTGTTTTCTTCTGCAGCATTCTTTCGATCCATTCCTCATAGGCGTCGGACACAAGGGCGAAGACGGGGATGCCGATGATCATACCGGTGACTCCGCCGACGCCGCCTCCAACGACGATGGCGATCAGGACCCACAGGCTCTTGACCTTGATGCCCTTGCTGAAAAGGATGGGCTTGACGATATATCCGTCCACCGTCTGCAGCAGGAACGTCCACAGGGCAAACCACAGGGCGTCCACGGGATCGATGACCAACAGGAGAACTATATTTACCACGGCTCCGATGATGGGTCCGAAGGTGGGGATGAAGTTCGTGACTCCGGCGATCACCGAGATCAGGATCGCATAGTCGTTCATGCCGGTCGCTATCATGAAAATGTAATTCAGGACGCCCACCAGGGTTGCGTCCAGGAAGTTCTGGCCTATGAAGGTCATGAACACCCGGTCCGCCTTCAGGGCGAAGCGGGAGAAGTTCACATACTGCAACGGGCTGAGGAGCGCCTGGAAGAGGCGGCTCACGCCTTTCTTCAGGCTGTCGGTGTCGAACAGTACGTAGATCACCATAAAGAAGATGAGTATCACGTTCATGAGGCTGTTGCCAACGCTGACCGTGGTGCTGATGATGATATCCGTATTGGCCTGCACCCATTTGGTGGCGGTCTTGAGGATATCCCCGCCGATATCCGTCAGGCTTTCCGTATCGAGATCGATAAACGGGAGGCTGCGGTCGAGATCAACGAGCAGTTTCTCGAGGGTCGCGATATACGAATCCGTATTGTTCAAAAGGATGCTGACCGCCGAGACCATCTGGGGCACCACCGCGCTCATCAGAAGGCTCAGAAGCACCACCGTCAGCAGCACCGCCACGGTCACCGCCAGTATGTGCGCGATGTTCCTTTTCTTTATCCATTTGAAAACGGTCCTCTTCAGGAATTCGGTCACATGGTACAGAAGGTATGAGATGACCACGCCCCATACGAAGGGACGTATGATAGAATACGCTCCCGAAAGAAAGCCGCCCACCACTTCAAGGTTGCTCAGCAGCATGTAGAAAATTATGAGCATCGCTGCTCCGAACACCGTGGACAGTTTTCCGGTGGATTTGAGTTCTTCCCAGATCTTTCTCATGTTGTTTCCTCTTTATGAAAAAGGCACGCGCAGCGTGCCGGAAATGTATGATTTATCAGTTCTTGACCCTGTCCATGTATTCACCGGTACGGGTGTCGACTCTTATGTATTCTCCCTCATTGACGAACAGAGGCACCTTTACCTTCGCTCCGGTCTCCAGGACCGCGGGCTTGGTGGCGCCAGTGGCCGTGTCTCCCCTGACACCGGGCTCGCATTCGGTGATCAGGAGGGTAACGAAGTTGGGCGGATCAACGCTGAATGCCTTTCCTTCGTAGAATCTGACGGTGGCGCTCATGCCTTCCTTCATGTACTGCATCGCGTCCGCCACGATATCCGCTTCGAGGGGCGTCTGCTCCCAGGTCTCCGTATCCATGAAGTAATAGAGCTCTCCGTCGTTGTAGGAATATTCCAGCTCCTTGGTCTCAATGCGGGCGGTCTCCAGGGACTCGTCGGGGTTGAAGGTGCGCTCGAACTTCGCTCCGGTCATAACGTTGCGCAGAGTGGTCCTTACGAATGCGCTTCCCTTTCCGGGTTTGACGTGCTGGAAATCCACCACCGTGAAGACGTTTCCGTCAACGACTATGGTAAGGCCTTTTTTTATATCGCCTGCTTTTGCCATAAGTATTTATTCTCCTTTTGTGTTCATTTCGCATTCAACTGGTTAATTTTATCATATGAACGGGCCTGTTGCACAGTGTAGCCGTAAAAAAATGTCACTCGACTTTAATTTTGCACACCGAGATGACCTTTGCGTCCCCCAGGGCGGGACAGTTCTTCTTCAGAGCCCCCGCCAGAACGAAGGGATTGAGGAGGGCTTCGTTGAGAAAGTTAAGGGTGCATTCCGCTTTTATCCCCCGGGGCG
>JAGACT010000243.1 GCA_017613995.1 Eubacteriaceae bacterium | reverse complement strand
GGACAAGGCAGGAGAATTCCGCTTCAGGCTCAAGGCCCGCAACGGCGAGATCATCGCCACCGGCGAGGGCTACAAGTCCAAGGACGGCTGCAAGAACGGCATCGACAGCATCAGAAGAAACGCTCCCGATGCGGAAGTCGTCGTAGAGGAATAAATACCGTTCCCGGAAAAAACAAATCTTAAAAAACAAACCACCGCGGTTCCGCGGTGGTTTTTGTTCGCATCAGTCTATGAGGTCGTCGTCCAGCTCTCCGAAGTCGAATGCTTCCTCCGGCAGCTCCGGCGCGTCATCCTCATCCAGGTCCACGGCCATGACGTCGACGGGCACGTTGGCCAGGGCATTGCGGATCTCGTCCGCTATCTCCTCCATGACGTCCGGGTTGGTCTCAAGGTACTTCTTGGCGTTCTCCCTGCCCTGGGCGATCCTGCTGCCCTTGTAGGAATACCAGCTGCCGCTCTTTTCTATGATATCCATGGAAACGGCCATGTCGCATATGTCCCCGCTGCGGGAAATGCCGGTACCGTACATGATATCGAACTCAGCGGTCTTGAACGGAGGGGCCACCTTGTTCTTGACGACCTTGACCTTGGTATGGCTGCCCACGATCTCCGAACCGTTCTTGATGGCGTCGGCCTTCCTGACCTCCATGCGTACGGAGGAATAGAATTTCAGAGCCCTTCCGCCGGGAGTCACTTCAGGATTTCCGAACATGACGCCCACCTTCTCCCTGAGCTGGTTTATGAAGATAGCCGTGGTGTTGCTCTTGTTGATGCTGGCGGTGAGCTTCCTGAGGGCCTGGCTCATAAGGCGTGCCTGCAGTCCGATGTGGGAATCTCCCATCTCTCCGTCCAGCTCCGCTTTCGGCACCAGTGCGGCCACGGAGTCGATGACCACCACGTCGATGGCATTGCTCCTGATGAGGGCGTCCGCGATCTCCAGGGCCTGTTCTCCGCTGTCGGGCTGGGAAACGATCAGTTCGTCCGTATCGACGCCGAGCCTGGCTGCGTAGATCGGATCGAGGGCATGCTCAGCGTCGATGAATGCGGCGGTACCGCCCTTCTTCTGGGCCTCCGCTGCTATGTGCAGCGCCACCGTCGTCTTGCCGGAGCTTTCGGGACCGTATATCTCCACGATCCTTCCCCTGGGCACTCCGCCCACTCCGAGGGCTATGTCCAGTGAAAGGGACCCGGTGGGGATGACGTCGATCTCCTCCATCGCTCTTTCGCCGAGCCTCATGATGGCTCCTTTTCCGTACTGCTTCTCGATGCTCTTCATGGCGAGTTCGAGATTCTTTTTCTTTTCTTCCGCGTTCAGCGTCTTGCCTTCAGCCACTTTTTGCCTCCTGAGTTCGGACTATTAAAACATCCGTTCGCTTTATTATATATCCCCGCAGCTCAAAAATCAACTGTTTTCCAGATATCTTCTGAGCAGATTCAGCGCGTCCATAACGGTTTTGCGGCGGATCTTTTCCCTTGTTCCTATATAATTATTCTCCAGTACTTCCGTTTTTCCTTCAAAGAAGATCCCGATATATACCGTTCCCACCTTTTTCCCCTCGCTCATGGAGGGACCGGCCACGCCGGTGGTGGAAAGGGCTGCCCCGGCGCCGAACACTTTCGCAGCGCCGCAGGCCATCTGCAGGGCGCAGGAGGCGCTGACTGCGCCTTCCTTTTCCAGAGTCTGCTCCGTCACCCCGGTCACGAGGTGCTTTATCTCGTTCACATAGGTGACTGCTCCGCCTCTGAAGACGGAGGATATGCCGGGTATCTTCGTTATCTCCCCCGCCAGGAGTCCTCCCGTGAGGCTCTCCGCCGTGGCAAGGGTGATCCCCCGTTCCTTCAGCAGTCTTCCGATGCGCTCCAGCAGCTGGTCCTCGCTGCCCTCCGCCAGTGCGTCTCCGAAAAGCTCCCTGAGGCGGCAGGACGTATCTTCTGCCCGTGTTTCGCACTCTTTCAGATCCGGACCCGTCACGGTGAGCACGAGCCTCACAGCTCCGTCGTCGATGTAGGTATTGAGGCTCTCCGCTTCCGAAAGGATTATCTTATCCCTGATCTCGGCCTCCAGGGCGGATTCCGGCAGCCCGTATACGATGAACACCTTCTCGAACGTCGTCTTTTCCACCCGGGATGTTATCAGCGGGATGAAGTGATCCTCGAACATGGGGATCAGCTCGTCCGGAGGTCCCGGGAACATGGCCACGGTCACGTCGGGTGTCTGTATGAGGGAACCCGGCGCGGTGCCGTTGTCGTTTTCGATGAGGACGCTTCCCTCGATCTGCCAGCACTGTCTTTCGTTGTTTATGCTGACGCTCTGCCCTCTGGAGGAGAAGAACCTCTCAATGGCGTCGTGGGTGGCGGGATCGTATCTGAGTTCCCTTCCCAGGGCTTCCGCCACCGAGTTTTTGGTTATATCATCCTGGGTGGGGCCCAGCCCGCCTATGGTCACGACCAGGTCGGCGGCTTCGGAAAGCCTCTTCACTTCACTGACCACCGTGTCCGCCTCGTCGGGGATGACGCTGTGGCATACGCACCTTACGCCCAGCCGTTCAAGCCGGGAGGCTATGTATGCCGCGTTGGTGTTGATCACGTCTCCGCAGAGGACTTCGTTTCCGACGGCCAGGACGGCGCTAGTTCTGATCGGAGCTGTCATAGCTGATAACGTCCCTGTTCTTGATCAGGTAGTTCGCGCCGCTGAGGACCGTAAAGAACACGGAGGCGTAGTAAAGCACGTCGGATATCAGGGGCAGAGGATCCATCAGCATGTCGTAGTGCATCAGCACCAGAGCGCACATCTGAAGCATGGTCTTGATCTTTCCGAAGATGTCCGCGGCCAGGACCCTGTCCTTGAGCACCGCCATGTTCCGAAGGGCCATCACGATGATCTCCCGGGACACCATTATCACGACGCTCCAGCCGGGGACTCTGCCGGCTTCACAGAACAGGATAACGGCGGTGAGCACCAGGATCTTGTCCGCCACGGGATCGGCGAACTTTCCGTAATCGCTGACGAGATTGTACTTCCTGGCGATATTGCCGTCCAGGTAGTCCGTAAGGGATGCCACGATGAATACCGCTCCCGCGATATAGATGTGTCCCGTAAGGAACAGCACAGCGTAAACGGGCACCAGTATCATCCTGAGGGTGGTAAGCTGATTGGGCAGGTTTTTGTTGATCTTCATTCTTTTGTTTCTCCCCATAGGTCATATTCTGTAGAATCCGTTATAAGGACTTCATAGTATCGGTTGAATTCCAGTTCTTTATCGCTTTTCACGTAGACCGCACCGTCTATCTCCGGGCTGTCCAGATAGCTGCGGCCGGTATACAATCCCTCCTCCTCGTCCTCGATGAGGACCGTGAGGGTCCTGCCCACAAAGCCGGACAGTATCTCTTCCGAGACCTCCATCTGGGCCTCCATGAGCATATCGCGGCGCTCCTCCTTAACTTCCTGAGGTATCTGGTCCGGCATCACGGCTGCGGGCGTCCCCTCCTCGCAGGAGTAGCAGAACACTCCCGCTCTGGTGAGCTTTTCCTCCCGGAGGAAATCGCACAGCTCCTTCACTTCCTCCGGGCTCTCCCCGGGGAATCCGGTGATGAAGCTCGAACGGATGGCTATCCCGGGCACGGCGCTGCGCAGAGTACCTATCAGCTTCCTTATCTCCTCCGAACTTGTACGGCGGTTCATTCTCCTGAGTATCCTGTCGTTTATGTGCTGCAGCGGGATGTCTATGTACTTTACCAGTTTTTCACATTCCCTGTATGTTTCGATGAGTTCGTCGTCCACTTCCTCGGGATAGACGTACAGCAGGCGTATCCATCTGACGCCTTCGATGCCGGCGATCTGCCTTATCAGGGAACTGATCATCCTTTTGCCGTACAGGTCCGTCCCGTAATAGGCGGTGTCCTGAGCCACCAGGATTATCTCGCTCTTTCCCTCCTCCTCCGTCAGGAAGCGCACCTCTTCGAGGATGTCCTCCATCCTTCTGGAACGGTGGGCCCCCTTCAGCTTCGGGATGATGCAGTAGGTACAGTTCTTCTCGCATCCCTCCGATATCTTGACGTAGGCGTAGGGGGTGTCATATTCCACAAGGCGTCCGAATTCCCCCTGGGGGGTGTCGATGTCCCCGAGGAAGATCCCTTCCTTTTCCCGGGAAATAATATCGGCTATGTCGTTGAATGACCCGGTCCCGATGAACCAGTCCGCCTCCGGGATCTCCTTTTTAAGCTCATGGGCGTATCTCTGGGCAAGGCAGCCGAAAACACCGATCTTCAGCTCCTTTCGGTCCTCCTTCATGGCACAGGCCTCCAGGATCGCTTCCACGCTCTCCTCCTTGGCGTCGTCCACGAAGGCGCAGGTGTTTATGAGCACTATGTCCGCTTCCTCGGGATCCGATACGGGAATGAATCCCCGCTCGTCCAGCAGGGCCGCGATGTATTCGCTGTCGGCCTCGTTCTTGGGGCAGCCCAGCGTATGGATGTAAACCGTCTTATTCGTCATCGCCGAATATCTCCTCATAGCTCACAAGAACTTCCCGGGGCTTGCTTCCGTCCGCCGGCCCTATATATCCCCGTTCCTCCATCTCGTCCACCAGTCTTCCCGCCCGGGAGTAGCCCACCCTGAGCTTCCTCTGGATAAGGGACGTAGATATCCTGCCCTTGTTCTGGAAGGCGATCTCCATGGCCTTTTTTATCAGTGCGTCGTCGTCCCCGTCGTCGTCCCGATCTTCCGAAACGGCCTGTTTCGCGGGATTCTCCGCCGCCTTGGCCTTTATCTCTTCCTGGATCTGTTCGTCGTACGTGGCCTCTCCGCTGGATTCCCGGATGAAGCTGACCACGTTCTCGATCTCCTCGTCGTCCACGTAGGCGCACTGGGCCCTTATGGGCACGTTTTCCTCGATGGGTTTGTACAGCATGTCTCCGCGGCCCAGGAGCTTTTCGGCTCCTCCCCGGTCCAGGATGGTCCTGGAGTCGATCTGGCTGGTCACCGCAAAGGCGATACGGGAGGAGATGTTTGCCTTGATAAGACCGGTGATGACGTTGACGCTGGGCCGCTGGGTCGCCAGCACCAGATGGATGCCCGCTGCTCTCGCCAGCTGGGCCAGACGGCAGATGTAGGTCTCCACCTGCTGGGCTGCCACCATCATCAGGTCGCTGAGCTCATCGATTATGAGCACGATATGGGCCATCTTTTCTCCGCCCGAGGAAAGCATTCTGGAATTGTAGGAGTCGATGTCCTTTACCTTGTTCTCCTTGAACTGTTCGTAGCGGCTCTCCATCTCCCGGACGGCCCAGCCCAGGGCTCCGCCCGCTTCCTTCGGGTTGGTGACCACGGGGATCAGCAGGTGCGGTATCCCGTTGTAGACGTTGAGCTCCACCATCTTGGGATCGATGAGGATCAGCCTGACGTCGGAGGGTGCTGAGTGATAGAGGATCGAGATTATGATCGTGTTGATGCACACCGACTTGCCGCTGCCGGTAGCTCCGGCGATGAGCATGTGGGGCATCCTCTTTATGTCCATGACCAGCGTTTCACCGGTGAGGGTCTGCCCCAGCGCGACGGCGAGGGGTGAACGGTTCTGGGTGAATTTGCGGTCCCTTATGATCCTGGAGAGCCTTACGGTGTTGGCGGTCTTGTTGGGTATCTCAATGCCCACCGCGCTCTTGCCGGGGATGGGAGCCTCTATCCTGACCTGCTTGGCAGCCAGGGCATAGGCTATGTCGTCCGCCAGGTCCGCCACCTTCTTCACCCGCGTGCCGCTCTGTATGGTCAGTTCGAAACGGGTGACCGCCGGCCCCACGGTAACGTCGGTTATGTTTGCCTCCACGCCGAAATCCTCCAGGGCTTTTATAAGGTTCACGGCGGTCTCCTTCAGCTCACTCTCATCGGAAACGCTTTTGGCGCCCTCAGAGCTCTTCAGAAGGGAGTATGACGGATATCTGTATCTGGGTGAGGCCGGCGCGCTTTTCGCGCTCTCGATCTTTCTGGTGACTTCTTCGCGGGCGGTGTCGTTTTCGGCGGCAGTGACTTTCTCACGGCTCTTCTCATCCTCGTGGGTCTGCACGCTGACGGCCTGTCTTTTCTTTGCCGCCCTGATGAGGCTCTCCCCGACTTCCTCGGGGGTCTGCTTTTTCACCGAAGGCTTAGCCGCCGAGCTCTTCTGCCTGGAAAAGTCATCCAGCTTCGTAACGGTCACGCTCCCGTCGGAGGTGCTGCCCTTGAGGGCGCCCTTCCTGACGTATATGAGCCTGTCCCCGTTTTTCGTCTCCAGTACGGTGCTGGTGCGCTTCAGGTCTATGTTGCCGCTATCGTTTCCGGAGCTCTTTTTCTTCGCGGGGGCGGACTGATCCCTCTCGAAATCCAGGGTCCTGCTTTTGCCCCCTTCCCGGGCCCTCTCCAGGACCCTCTCCCGGGATCTTTCCTCCATCTTTTCCCTCAGATCGGTGGCGGTCGCCTTCGCCTTCATCCCCGCCGAACGAACGGCCTTGACCACACTGGTGCGGTACACCAATATGAACGAGGCGATGAGCAGCGCGGAGAGCGCCACATAGATGGCAGCCGGAGGCAGCAGGTGTCTGAGATACCTCGCGGCGCAGGAAAATACGAAACCTCCCGCGGAGGGCGTCTGCCACATGTCCACGAGCAGGAACGGGTCGGAAACGTCATATGCCGCGAATTCGTCCAGATACACCGATATTGTGCAGGCAGCGGAAACGGCGGCTATGTACAGCCAGAAGAGGCCCCTGGGCCTTGAGATCATTTTCTTTACCGCGCTCAGGGTCATCGCCGTCAGAAGGCATATGCTTCCGATGGAACCGAACAGACGGTGGAGCCAGTCGGAAATGAATCCCGTCACCACGCTCCCCTGCTTCGTGTAAAGGGATATCCACAGAAGCACGGCGAAGGCCAGCAGCAAAAGGCCCCTGACTTCCGTCCTGAGGGCTCTGTCCTCTTCATTTCGTTTTCTTGTCTGGGCGCTCTTCGACGCAGCTGTCTGACGGCTCTTGGATGATGCCGTCCGGCGGCTCCCCGACGAACCGCTCCTGGATGAGGTGCGGGATGTGCGGGATGTGCGGGATGAAGAAGCGCTCTTTTTACCGGTCGATGCCATATGATCCTATAAATCCTCTGCTATCTTTATAATTTTTCTCAGTCTCTTGTCCAGCGTGGACCGGCTTATGCCGGCGATCTTGCTGAGTTCGCTCAGGGTCGCCTCGGGGTTGTCGGAACGGAGCCTGGCGGCCATGAGGAGGGGTTCCGACAGATGGGCCAGCCTTCCCGCGTTCGTGATGGCGTCGATGGCCGCGATCTGTATGCGGGAGGCCTCCATCATCTTGTTGGTGTTGGCTATGTCGCAGTTCGCAGCTCTCTGGGCCCCTTCCCGGATCTCCTTGAGCACGGACACGTCCTGCAGGTCCAGGGCGAACTTGCCGGCGCCGCATGCGGCGAGGTACGATACGATGTCATCGAGACGCTTGATATAGACCGTCGCGGACCTTCTGGCCTCCCACAGGTGGGCGTTTATCCCCAGGGTCGACTCAAGCATCTCCATGAAGGAGGCGGCGTTGGCCGAGTTCGAAAAACGGAACTCCAGCCTGAAGCTCTTCGACGGCTCGTAGATATATCCGCAGGCGATCACCATCGCCTTCAGGAACTCCCGGGTATCGTCAGGGGACGTCATAAGGGAGCGGTCTATGCCGCTGCTGACGTAGGTCCCCTCGCTGTCCAGCATGTTGAAGGTATGAAGCATCTCCATCGTCTGGGCGGAATCGTCAATGCTCAGTATATATCTGTTCTTTTCCCCGAAATTGTCTTTCTGCCTTATCTTCACCAGCTCCGGCGAACAGCCGAACACGGTCTTGATGAGCCTGAAAGCGTAGGTCGCGCTGACGCTCTGGGTGCTCTCGAATTTCAGCCCGAACTGTCCGAATCCCCTGATGGAAAGGCTGAACGACGAGAAGACCATGGCGTACAGAGCGGCGGTGCATTCCGTCATCTCCTCCGGCACCTGCCTTGCCATAGCTGATTTCAGTTCTTCGTTAAAACTCATAGAATGATTATACCATATTTGGGATTTGTTAATTTACAACCTTACGGGATTTGGCTCCTCTTTGTGATATACTTTTCCTATGGACGAAATGTATGAAAGGACCCTCTCCCTCATAGGGGAGGAAGCCCTGGAAAAACTCAGAGCCTCATCGGTTTGCATCATAGGCCTCGGGGGCGTGGGCTCCTATGCCGCGGAAGCATGCGCAAGAAGCGGGTTCGGCACCATAGGACTGGCGGACCACGATACGTTCAGCGCGTCCAACCTGAACCGCCAGATCGGGGCGCTGCGCTCCACCGTGGGCATGAAAAAGACCGAAGTCACGGCGATGCGCATACTGGACATCAATCCGGACGCCCTCGTGATACAGAAGGATCTTTTCATCGGGGCCGACAACGTCTGCGAGCTGGAGCTGGACCGCTACGATTTCGTCATAGACGCGATCGATAACGTCAGCGCCAAGGTGGCTCTGGCGTCCTGCTGCCATGAGCACTCCATCGCAGAGATCTCCGTAATGGGCACCGGCAACAAGCTGAAGCCCGAGCTGCTTCGGGTCTCCGATATCTATTCCACCTCCGTCTGCCCCCTGGCCAGAGCCGTCAGAAAGCTCTGCAGAGAGAGAAACATCCCTTCACTGAAGGTCGTATGGTCCCCGGAGGAGCCGCTGATAAAACGGAGGGTACCCGCCAGCATGAGCTTCGTCCCCGCCTGCGCCGGTCTGCTGGCCGCCAGGGAAGCCGTGGTTTACACCGCCGGGCTTGAAATACAAGAATAACTGCAAAGGATCCCAAAATGCTGAGAAGAAACCTTTCGATACTGCTTATCATGATGATCGTTCTCTGCTCGCTGACGGCCACCGCCGCCGTTTTCGCGGAGAGCACCGACGGGACGCCCCCGGAGGATGTCGGCTCGTCCGATGAGACTGTTCCTCCTGCGGGGGAGAACGCGCCGTCATCGGCGCCCATGGGTCCCAAGATCAATTACTACAAGGCTGAGATAGTCAAGGTCGTCACCCTTACCCAGAAGGAGGACGAGACCCTCACCACCGGAGAAGTGGTCCAGCAGTGCATGGTGGAGATAGTCTCCGGCCCCTTCAAGAACAGGGTCTACCAGATCGACCTGATATCCTTCGAGAGCAGCGTCGACTTCAGGCTCTATGAAGCGGGAGACACCGTTATGGTCGCCTGCGAGCTCGACAAGAATTCGGAGATCAAGAATATATATATCTACGACTACTACCGGGTGGACAAGCTGATCGTCCTGGGCATCATCGCCATCGCAGTGGTAATGGTCATAGGGTTCGCCGCAGGTATCCGCTTCGCGGTCTCGATGGTGATCTTCGGCCTGAGCTATCACTACTTCTTCGTGCCCTTCATGCTGAAGGGATATTCGCCGATAATACTGATCATACCCATCTGCCTTGTCATCATATTCCTGAACATTTTCTACGAGCTGGGCTTCACCCGTTCGGCGGTCATAGCCCTTTCCGGCACCTTCATCGCAGTGCTGGTAGCTTCCTCGATGGGACTGCTGGCGGAGCACACGGCCCACCTCACAGGCCTCGGAGACAGCGAGCTCAGCCTGCTGCAGTACATGCCGGGACACGGCGCCATTGACCTGTCGGGCCTGACCTTTGCCCTGGCGATGCTGATGAGTCTGGGAGCCGCCATGAGCGTCAGCTGCACCATCTGCACCGAGATGGCGGAAGCCAGGGAACTGAACCAGTACATCTCCCGCATCGACCTTTTCCGCTACGGGATGCATACCGGCCGCAACATCCTTTCCCGTTCCCTGCTGTCGCTGTTCTTCGCGTCCCTGGTCAGCGTGGTGCCCGCGTGGATAGTCTACGCCGGATACTCCACTCCGGTCTACGAGATCCTGAACCTCAACCAGATCGCCAGCCAGTTCTTCAAGATCTCCGCTGCAGTGGTGGGCGTGGCCCTCAGCGTGCCCTTTACCAGCATGCTCTTCGCCTATACGGCGAAGTCCCGCTCGCTGTACTGATCCGAGCTGCATTTACCGGGTGCTGCCTGCGCAGCGCCCTTTTTTCGCTTCCTCCCTGGCTCCGCTGTCCGGACGGGGATTTAAAAACACCGTCCCTTCGATGACTGAAAAGTCATCGGGGACGGTCTTGTTTTCAGTTCAGGGAAGCCTCACTCCTCCATATCCTCCGGCAGGCCTTCGATCTCGCTGTTCATGATCTCCAGGGCCGCTTCGTATTCCGACTCGGGAACATAGATGTTTATGCCCGAGGTATTGGGACCCATTATCACGCTCAGGGATCCTCCGAAGGTGGCGGGATCCATGTGGGTGGGGATGCCGTATTCGTTCAGCACGGATGCGATGATCCAGCCGTCGGCTTCCGTTTCCGCGTATATCAGAAACTTCATATTCGGGATCTCTCTTATCCTGTCGTTAAACAACATATGAATACTCTCCTTGATATACCACATTTTTCAGGTACAGCCCGTCGGGGGGCACAGTGGGAGCTCCGTCGGAGCGGTCCTTTTTCTCCAGGATGGCCTTCACGTCATCGCAGGAAAGCCTGCCGCATCCGGCGTAGATCAGGGTCCCGGCGAGGATCCTCACCATGTTGTACAGAAAACCGTTGGCGGAGGCGGTTATGGTAATGATATCGCCCTCGCGCCTTACCTCGAGACGGCTCAGGTCTCTGACGGCGTCGGTCACGTAGCTGCCCGAAGCCATGAAGGATGTAAAATCGTGCACTCCCGTCAGGACCGAAGCTGCTTCGTTCATAAGACCGGTGTCCAGGGGATACTTCACCAGATATGCCCTGTGCACCAGAAACGGGGAAAGCACCCTTGAATTCTGGATCACGTACTCGTAGGTCTTGGACACCGCACAGAATCTGGCGTTGAAGTCATCGTCCACGTCATAGGCCCTCAGCACCCTGATGTCCGGGGGCAGAAAAGCGTTCAGCCCGGGCACGACCTTTTCGGCGGGAGCGGAGAATTCGGTATGGAAGTTGGCCACCTGGGCACGGGCGTGCACTCCGCTGTCGGTGCGGCCGCTGCCGTAAAGCTTCGAGCGTTTCCCCGTCAGGGAGGCTATGGCGCCGTTGATCTTTTCCGCGACGGTGACCCCGTTGGGCTGCACCTGCCAGCCGCAGTATGGCGTCCCGTCGTAACTCACCACGATGGCAATATTCCTCGTCATGGCGCAGGGATGTATCTTGTGGCCCAGATGCCGGCCAGGGCCAGTATCACGATGCAGTAGGCAACGATATCGGCCTTTGAATAATGCAGCTCCTTGAGCCTCGTACGGCCTTCGGCTCCCCTGTAGCAGCGGGCCTCCATGGCCATGGCCAGTTCGCTGGCCCTCTGGAACGCGCTGACGAACAGAGGCACCAGGATCGGGATGAGGGCCTTGGCCCTTCTTATGATGTTTCCGCTCTCGAAATCGGCTCCTCTTGATTTCTGTGCCTTCATTATCCTTTCAGTCTCGTCCGAAAGGGTGGGGATGAACCTCAGGGCTATGCTCATCATCATACTGAGCTCGTGGGCATACCTCCTGACCAGAGGCACCTTTCTCATCAGTTCCTCCATGCCGTCGGTCAGGGAAATGGTATCGGTGCACAGGGTCATCAGGGACGTGGCGCTGATGAGCAGCAGCAGCCTGAAGGCCACGTTGAACGCCATCCTGGCTCCCTGCTCCGTTATCTTCATGACCCCGTAGGACCATATCACGTCGCCGGGGGTGAAAAACAGATTTATCAACACCGTTAAACACAGTATGAACACCACGGCCTTGAGACCTCTCAGAACGTATCCGATGGGGATCTTCGAGAGGATCATACATACCGCCAGGAACACGAAAGCCGCCAGGTAGCCCCACACGTTCTTCACCAGGAACAGGAAGATGATGTACGCCAGGGTGCTCAGAAGCTTCGTCCTGGCATCCAGACGGTGGAGGACGGAGTCGGTCGGATAATACTGTCCGATGGTAATGTCTTTTATCATTTCTTGAATCTCCTGAGTATTTCCTCCGCCACCATACCCGATGTGTAGGGAGATGTATCGATGTCGATGCCCCTCTTCTTGAGCATCTCCAGTACCTGCTTGCTCTGGGGGACCTCCAGGGAAATGCTCTCCAGATACTCACTGTCGGCGAACACTTCGCCCGGGGTGCCGAAACGTACCATATGCCCTTCGGAGAATACCATGACCTTGTCGCAGTATTCCGCCACGTCGTCCATGGAATGGCTTACCAGCAGGATGCAGATGCCAAGATCCGTATTCATGGTCTTTATCATTCTGAAGATCTCTCTTCTTCCCGCCGGGTCCAGCCCGCTGGCGGGCTCGTCCAGAATAAGTATCTGGGGCTTCATGGCCACCACGCCCGCGATGGCGACCCTTCTCTTCTGTCCTCCGGACAGATCGAATGGGCTCATGTCCCTGACCTTTTCGTAATCCAGGCCCACGGTCTCGATGGACTGCTTCACCAGGAATTCCGTCTTCTCGTCGTCGTAGCCCAGGTTCTTCGGCCCGTAGCTCACGTCCTTGTAGACGGTCTCCTCGAAAAGCTGATACTCGGGATACTGGAAAACGATGCCGACACGCTTGACGATGTCGCGCATGGTGACATCCTTGCCGTTGATGTCTATCCCGTTGACCACCACAGTGCCCCTGGTGGGCTTGAGCAGCCTGTTTATGTGCTGGATCATGGTGGACTTACCGCTGCCGGTATGACCGATTATCCCTATGAAATCGTGGGGACCCACGGTAAAGTTCACGTCCTCAATGGCAATGTGCTCGAACACGGTGCCTTCCGAATATATATGGGTAAGTCCCTTTACTTCAATCGACATAACGCCTCCACCAACTGTTCCCCGGTGAGAGTTTCCGCGGGGATATCAAGCCCTCCCTTTCTGAGGAGGGAACACAGCCATACTATCTCGGGGGTATCGAGCCTGGCGCGGTGCAGCATGTTCACCTGGTTAAAGATGTCGATGGGCACGCCCTCCGCTATGACTTTCCCCTTCTCCAGGATCACTATGCGGTCCACATCGGTGATCTCCTCCATGTAATGGGTTATGAACACGATGGTGACGCCTTCCCGGTTGAGCTGATGCATAATCTCAATGATGTCCTCCCGTCCCGCGGGATCCAGCATGGCCGTGGATTCGTCGAAAATGATGCATCTGGGCTTCATGGCCAGCACTCCGGCTATGGCTATGCGCTGCTTCTGTCCTCCCGAAAGCTGATGGAGCTTCCTCTGAGCGTAGGCGCTCATGCTCACGGCTTCGAGGCTCTCGTCGATTCTTTTGCGGATCTCCGCGGGCTCGATGCCCAGGTTCTCGGCGCCGAACGCTACGTCGTCCTCCACGATGGTAGCCACCATCTGGTTGTCCGGGTTCTGGAAGACCATTGCCACGTTGCGTCTGATGTCCGTGATGTGGTCGTCGTCCTTCGTGTTTATATCGTATACCCACACGTCCCCCTCGGTCGGGGTCAGAAGCCCGTTGAACAGCTTGGAAAGCGTGGATTTGCCGCTGCCGTTGGGACCGACTATAGCCAGGAACTCCCCTTCATTCACGGTCAGGGAGACCCCGTCGATGGCCTTCACGTCGGGATGCTCTTCCGGATCGTACATATATGATACGTTTTCAAGTTTGATAAATGTCTTATTTGTATCCATAGCACATACATTATAATGCAAAAGACGGCCCTTTCTTCATTTTTCCGTAAAATTCGTCGGGCTCCCGTATAACAGGCCCGCTCCGGTCTCTTCATATGCCGTTTCCGGCACGATTATCCCCGCAACCGCGTCTCAGGAAGCATCTAAATTCAAAAAAGATAAAAAATGACCCCGGGGGGAGGTTGCGGCGCCTTCTCCCAGCTGTTAATCTTTAGCTGTTCATAAAAAAAACAGTCAAGGGAGAAAATGACATGCACATGGCAGACGCACTGCTTTCACCCCAGGTGGCTGCAGTAATGTACGCGGCGTCCGGCACGGCGGCCGGCATTTCGCTCAGCAAACTCAGGAAGGAAGACGCGGAGAACCGCAGCATCCCCGTGATGGCCGTTGCGGCAGCTCTCGTTTTCGCGGGACAGATGATCAACTACACGATCCCCGGTACGGGATCCTCGGGACATATGTGCGGAGGTATGCTTCTGACGGCCCTGCTGGGCCCCTATGCGGGCTTTTTATCGATGATCGTCATTCTGACGATCCAGTGCCTGTTCTTCGGTGACGGGGGGCTTCTGGCACTGGGGGCGAACGTCTGGAACATGGCGTTCTACGGATGTTTCATCGGATACTTTTTCATTTACAGACCTATCATGCACAGTTCCCTGTTCTCCGGCAGACCCGAAAAGAGCGCGGTGCGCAGCAGGCTCATCCTCGCCAGCATCCTCGGATGCATCATCACTCTTCAGCTCGGAGCCTTCTCCGTCGTGGTGGAGACTTCCCTTTCCGGGATCACGGAACTTCCCTTCGGGGCCTTTGCGGCCCTCATGCAGCCCATACATCTGGCGATAGGACTTGTCGAGGGACTTATAACCTCAGCCGTGCTGGTATTCGTATACCAGTCAAGGCCCTCCCTGCTCAGGGACGTGGAGAGCTCGGACGCTTCCGCCCAGAAGAGCGTTAAGAGCGTCGTCGCCATTCTGGCGGTATTCGTGTTCCTGGTGGGCGGAGTCCTTTCCCTGTTCGCCAGTGAGAATCCCGACGGACTCGAATGGGCACTCTTCGGCAACAGCGATGCGGGATATTCCGAGAACATGGGCCTGGACGAGGAGGATTTCGGAATAGCCTCCAATGCCTCCGAGACCGCGGGCCAGATCCAGGAGAACACGTCCTTCCTGCCGGATTATTCCTTTAAGGATTCGGACAGTCCGGCGGGGACCAGCGTTTCCGGCATAGTCGGCAGCGCCATGGTGGCCCTGGCGGCCGTGGGGATAGCGGCCCTGGGAGGATACTTCAGGAAAAAAGCCTTCAAAGGTTAATTGATAAGGATAACTCAAAAGGGCGTCCTCGGGACGCTCTTTTGATATAATCGAAATATGAACAAGATAGACAGCGCCATATCCGAATTCAGGCAGATGGACGAGCTGGCATCGGGAAACTCCCCGGTGCACCGTCTGGAGGCAGGCATAAAGCTTGCGGTCACCGTCTTTTATATAATCTGCGTGGTGTCCGTGGACAAATACCGGCTTTCGATGCTGACCATGATGATATTCTACCCCCTGCTCATGTTCCAGGCAGCGGGCCTTTCCATGTCCGGCTTTTTCTACAAACTTCGCTACGTCCTTCCCCTGGTATGCATGGTGGGGGTCTTCAATCCCCTGCTGGACACTTCACCGATGATGAGCTTCGGAAACGTGTCCGTCAGCGGAGGCATGATATCCATGCTGACCCTGATGGGCAAGGGAATCTTCTGCCTTATGGCCTCCTACGTACTGGTGGCCACCACCCGCTTCGACTCGATCTGTGCGGCCCTGGGCAGGGCCCATGTGCCCCGGGTCATGGTCACTCTGATGCTGCTCACCTACCGCTACGTCTCCGTGATGATGCAGGAAGTGTCCGTCATGAGCGAAGCCTACGCCCTCAGGGCGCCCGGACAGAAGGGGATACACATTTCTGCCTGGGGCTCGTTCCTCGGGCAGATGCTCCTGAGAAGCATGGACCGGGCCCAGGAACTGTACTCCAGCATGCTTCTGAGAGGGTTCGACGGGGCTTTCAGATACGCGTCGGGGGAAAGGGCGAAAACCCGGGACTTTGTATTCCTGACGCTCTGCCTTCTTTCCTTCGCGGTGATGAGGTTCGTCGATATCCCGGAATTGATAGGCAGTTTTTTCGTTTGAGGCAAAAAGATGATAGAGTTTAAGAACGTTTCGTTTTCATATGAAATAGATGTCCCTGTCCTGAGGGATATATCCTTTACTATCGAAAAGGGGGAGAGCGTCGGGCTCATCGGGGCCAACGGCGCCGGAAAATCCTCTCTGCTGAAGGTCCTTCTGGGACTTCTGCCCCATGATGGAGAGATATCAGTGGACGGCATACTCCTGGAAACGAAGAACCTTCCCGAGCTCAGGCGCAGGATGGGCTTCGTGCTGCAGAATTCCGACAATCAGATGTTCATGCCCACCGTATTCGACGACATGATGTTCGGGCCCCTCAACTACGGCATGAGCCGGGAGGAAGCGGAAAGGAAGGTGGACAGCGTCCTGGAGAGGCTGGAGCTCCAAAGCCTCCGGGACAAATATAATCACAAGATCTCGGGAGGAGAGAAGAAGATGGCGTCCATCGCCACCGTTCTGGCCATGGATCCGGAGGTGATCATAATGGACGAGCCCTCCGCTTCGCTGGATCCCTACAACAGAAGGGCCGTGATCAACCTTATACGCTCTCTTGAGCAGACGAAGATCATCGCTTCCCACGACCTGGACATGATCTTGGATACTGCCGACAGGGTCATACTGCTTTCGGGAGGCCGCATAGCCGCGGACGGCAGGTGCCGGGACATCCTGACGGACCGCTTCCTGCTGGAACACAACCGCATGGAGCTTCCCCTGAGGTTCTCCGAATCGTACTGAAGCGGACCTGTCCACCAGAATATGCAGAAAAGGGCTGCCCTTGGGCAGCCCTGATTATTCTGCTTTCCGCTCATCCGCAGACGCGTCCCGTGGCATCCGATGCCGCGGCGCGGTACGGTGATTGTCTGTATTATTCTTCCACGAGCTCGAGGATAGCTGTTTCTGCTCCGTCGCCCCTTCTGGTTCCGAGACGAACGAGACGGGTATATCCGCCGTTGCGGTTCTCATATTTGGGTGCGATCTCGTCGAACAGTTTGTATACCGTTGCTTCGTCATAGATGTAGCTCAGAGCACGTCTCTTTGCAGCGAGATCCTTCTTCTTGCCGAGAGTGATCATCTTATCCACAAGACGCTTTGTCTCCTTTGCTCTGTAAACAGTAGTCTCGATCCTGCCGTACTTGAGGGTATCGGTAACGAGGCCGCGCAAAAGGGCTCTTCTCTGATCAGCTGTCTTTCCGAGTTTTCTGTAACCGGCCATTTTGTTTTCTCCTTACTTTTCCTTATTCATCGCCATGTTTCAATGAAAGTCCCATATCAGCGAGGCGTTTCTTGATTTCATTAAGTGATTTCTTGCCCAGGTTGCGGACCTTGCTCATCTCTTCCTCTGTCTTGTTGACCAGCTGTTCAACGGTGTGTATCTCAGCTCTTCTCAGGCAGTTGTTGGAACGTACTGAGAGCTCCAGCTCCTCGATGGACATCTCCAGGACCTTTTCCTTGACGCTTTCTTCTCTCTCCACCATCAGAGACACGCTCTTGATGTTCTCATTGAGATCGATGAACATCTGGAAATGATCATTGAGTATCTTTGAAGCGAGGGATACGGCCTCTTCGGGAGATATGGTGCCGTTGGTCCACACCTCAAGGGTGAGCCTGTCCAGATCGGTCACGTTTCCGACTCTGGTGTTCTCCACGGCGAACTTTACTCTCTTGGCGGGGGTGAAGATGGAATCGATGGGGATTGTGCCGATGGGCATGTCCTCCTTCTTGTTCTTCTCCACTGAATTGTATCCTCTGCCGTTTTCCACCACCATGCTCATGGAGAGCCTGGTGCCGTCCATAAGGGAGGCGATGTGGGTCTCGGGGTTCAGTACCTCGATATCGGAATCACAAATAATATCTGCAGCGGTGACTTCTTTTTCGCCTGTAACATCGATGGTCACCGTCTTGGTATCTTCACTGTAGTTCTTGAAGATCACCTTTTTGAGGTTAAGGATGATCTCGACTACATCCTCACTGACGCCCTCCAACGTAGAGAACTCATGGAGCACGCCATCAATCTTGACGCTGGTAATAGCGCTTCCGGGAAGGGATGAGAGCATCACCCTGCGCAGGGAGTTGCCCAGTGTGGTAGCATAGCCTCTCTCAAGAGGCTCTACGACGAACTTCCCATAGGTCTTGTCATCACTGACATCGGTTATCTCAATACTCGGTTTTTGGAATTCTAGCATCATTTCCTCCAATTCTCTATTTTCAATACGTAACCGAAGCAGTTATGCATTTTACTTCGAATACAGCTCGACGATAAGACGTTCTTCGATAGGTATATCAATGTTTGCTCTGGTCGGGGCTGTCAGCACGCTGCCTTCCATCTTGTTGAAATCAACGCTAAGGAAATCGGGAACGACCTTGTCCTGATTGACTTCCTGCAGTTCCTTGAACTTGGGTGACTTCATGGACTTGCTGGTGACTTCGATCTTGTCTCCGGGCTTAACGAGCAGTGAGGGGATGTTGACCTTCTTGCCGTTAAGGGTGTAGTGGTTGTGCAGCACGAGCTGGCGGGCTTCCTTTCTGGAGGAAGCAAAGCCCATTCTGTAGACCACGTTGTCGAGACGGCTCTCAAGGATGATGAGGAGGTTCTCACCGGCCTGGCCGGGCTTTCTCTCTGCCATCTTGAAATATGAACGGAACTGCTTTTCGAGAACGCCGTAGATCCTCTTGACCTTCTGCTTCTCTCTGAGCTGCATACCGTATTCGCTCTGCTTGCTCATGGTCCTGCCATGCTGTCCCGGTGTGTTCTTTCTGCCGAATGTGGTCGTGGTGAGCGCGCACTTGGGAGAGTAGCATCTGTCGCCCTTCAGGAAGAGCTTCTGCTGTTCTCTACGGCACAGCTTGCATGACGCATCTGTATATCTGGCCATATTATGTATTATCCTCCGTAAATAATCTAAATTGAATTATACTCTTCTTCTCTTCGGCGGTCTGCATCCGTTGTGGGGAATGGGGGTGACGTCCTTGATGGATGTTACCTGGAGACCTGCTGTCTGCAGTGCTCTTATGGCGGCTTCTCTTCCGCTGCCCGGTCCCTTTACGAAAACGTCGACGTACTGAAGACCGTTGTCCATGGCAAGCTTCGCTGCCTCAGCCGCTGCGGACTGTGCCGCGTAGGGCGTGGACTTCCTGGAGCCCTTGAATCCGAGTTCTCCGGCGCTGGCCCAGCTTATAACGTTTCCGGCCGTGTCAGATAATGTGATTATAGTATTGTTGAAGGAGGCGCTGATATGTGCCTGACCCCTCTCTATATTCTTCTTGACCTTCTTTTTTCTGCCTTTGACTGATTGCTTTTTAGTAGCCATTTAATCCTCCTTAACCAAAGACCCGGTTATTTCTTAGACTTTCTGCCAACGGTCTTCTTGGGACCTTTTCTCGTTCTGGCATTCTGTTTTGTGTTCTGTCCGCGGACGGGCAGATTCCTTCTGTGTCTCAATCCTCTGTAGCAGCCGATCTCCTGAAGTCTCTTGATGTCGAATGCGATCTCACGCTTGAGGTCACCTTCAACAGAGTACTCGCCACTGTCGATGATGGTCCTTAAGGAGTTGATTTCGCTCTCCGTAAGGTCCCTTACTCTTGTGTCAGGATTGACGCCTGCTTCAGCAAGAATTTTGTTTGACAACACTCTTCCGATGCCGAAGATATAGGTCAGGCCTATCTCGACACGCTTTTCATTCGGCAAATCTACGCCGGCAATTCTCGCCATGTGATCTTTTTTCCTCCGTTTGATTTAGATAAAAAACTGTATTACGGTATTACTACCTGGATATATCATTAAGGGAAAACTAGATGTCTATGCATCTCAGCCGCGCTTTCCCCCTGTTTTCATTAACCCTGTCTCTGCTTATGCTTAGGGTTCTGGCATATGACCATTACTTTGCCGTTTCTCTTGATGATCTTGCACTTTTCGCACATCGGCTTTACGCTGGGTCTAACTTTCATATTAATTCCTCCTGATCAGTTGAAATGATCTATCTTCCTTTTTCACGCCAGATAATTCTTCCCTTCTGCGGGTCATAGGCCGATATCTCCATCGTCACCTTGTCCCCGGGAAGTATCTTGATGTAATTCATTCTCAGTTTTCCGGAAATGTGGGCAAGCACCTCGTAACCGTTGTCCAGCACGACTCTGAAAGTCGTATTGGGCAGTGCTTCCTTCACGATGCCTTCCACTTCAAAATAATCGCTCTTCCCCAATTAACACTCCTTATTTTCTCTGTGAAGTTGCGGCAGCGCCTTTTCCAGCTCCTCCCTGATAAGCTCGTCATCCGGCACCGTACCTTCCTGTACCAGAAGTCCGATGCGGGAGCTGTAGGCGTTTGTCAGTCTTACGTGCAGTATCTTCTTTTTCTTGGGAATACCTTTTCTGTGGACCCCGTCTGCGAGATACACATACGGGGGCTCGACTCCCAGTACCATCAGATACCTTCCTCTGTCATGTCCGCTGCGGGATATCACCACGCGCCCGGGCCCGATCCTGTCGATCACGGCCATCAGTCCGCCACCGTAAGTATCCTCGGTCCATCCGAAGTGATGGCGACCGTGTTTTCATAGTGGGCTGAGAGGGTCCCGTCAGCTGTGGACACTTTCCATCCGTCGTCCGCGAGAACGGTGTCCCAGGTGCCGATGTTGATCATCGGCTCTATGGCCAGTACCATTCCCTTTCTGAGGCGCACGCCCGGGCGGCCCGTATCGTAGTTGGGCACCGAGGGCTCCTCGTGCATCTTACGGCCTATGCCGTGTCCTACATAATCCCTGACGACTCCGTATCCGAAGCTTTCGGCGTAATCCCCGACCGCCTTGGATATGTCATTGAGTCTGTTTCCGTCCCTGCAGAATTCGATCCCTTCGAAGAAACTCTGCCTGGTGACCTCGATGAGCTTTGCCGCTTCATCGCTGATCTTTCCCACCGGATAGGTCCTGGCCATGTCTCCGACAAAGCCCCTGTAGACCGCTCCGATGTCCACGCTGATGATGTCTCCTTCCCTGAGGATCACCCTGTCTGAGGGAATTCCGTGAACTATTACATCATTTGGTGATGCGCAGATGCTTCCTGTAAAACCATTGTATCCCAGAAAGGCAGGCTTTGCGCCCATGGATGTGATGGCCTTGTAAGCTATCTCATCCAGCTCCTTGGTGGAGATGCCCGGTCTGACTGCTTTCTCGACTTCCCTGAGGGCCAGAGCGGTTATCCTGCCCGCCTCGGCCATCAGTTCAATCTCCTCAGCTGATTTTATAGTGATCATCGCACCTACCTGTATTCATCCAGAACGGCGTATACATTTTCGGTGGTCTCTTCGATGGTCCCGTCCCCGTTGACCTGTCTGAGCAGGCCCTTGTTGGAATAGAAATCCGTCAGAGGCAGCGTCTTTTCCTTGTATTCCACCAGTCTGGCTGCGACGGTCTCCGCCTTGTCGTCATCTCTCTGGTAGAGCTCGCCTCCGCACACATCGCATACTCCCTCTTTCTTGGGAGGATTGTACTTGAGATTGAAGCTCGCCTGACAGCTGCGGCAGAGTCTTCTGTTTGAGATGCGCTCTGTAAGGCTGTCATAATCCACCACCAGGTCCAGAGCGCAGTCAAGCTTCTCTCCGATCGCTTCGAGCGCTTCAGCCTGAACGATAGTTCTCGGGAATCCGTCCAGCATGTAGCCGCCCTTGCAGTCGTCTTCTGCGATCCTGTCCCTGACCATCTGTACAGTTACGTCATCCGGGACCAGAAGTCCCTTGTCCATGTACTCCTTGGCTTTCAGTCCAAGGGGCGTTTCTTCCTTGAGGTTCTTGCGGAAAATATCTCCTGTGGAGATATGGGCTATTCCGTAGCGCTCAACGATCTTACTAGCCTGGGTGCCTTTACCGGCTCCCGGAGGTCCCAACAAAACTATTTTCATGCTCCGCGTTCATCCTTTCCGTATATTTTATTTGAGGAATCCTTTGTAGTTCCTGATAAGCAGCTGCTGCTCCAGCGCCTTCACGGTCTCCAGAGCCACGCCCACCATGATCAGAAGGCTGGTGCCTCCGAACTGAAGGGAAATATTCAGCAGGTTGCCTGCTATGATAGGTATTATCGCGATTACAACCAGGAAGAGTGCTCCGCTTATGGTGAGGCGGTTTGACACCTTTCTGATGTATGCGGTCGTTGTTGCTCCCGGTCTGATGCCCGGTATGACTCCGCCGTTCTGCTTGAGATTGTTTGAAATGTCAAGCGGATTGAAGGTAATCAGCGTATAGAAATACGAGAAGGCAATGATCAGTGCAACATAGATGACCGTTGTCCAGAATTTTCCCCAGCTCAGTGCTTTCGAGAGGGAGGCGAGCCACTTCGTGTTGGGGAAGAAGCTTGCCAGAGTCGACGGGAACATGGTCATGACAGAGGCGAAGATCACGGGGATGACGCCTGACTGGTTGACCTTCAGGGGCAGATGAGTGTTCTGTCCGCCGTAGATCTTTCTGCCGACAACTCTCTTTGCGTATACGATGGGGATCTTCCTCGTTCCCTCGTTGACTGCCACGACTCCCACGACGCTGATGGCTATGAACACAAGGATCACTATCAGCATGTAGATGGGGAACGTGCCTGCCTTGATGCCGTCGATGATGTTGGTTAAGCTCGTCGGTATCGATGAAACGATTCCGAGGAAGATGATGAGGCTCACGCCGTTTCCGATGCCCTTCTCGGTGATGGATTCGCCCATCCACAGAAGGAACGCGGTTCCGGCGGTGATGACCACTGTTACAAGTATCTTTACGAAGACCGTGTTCTCGGTAAGGATGCTGCTCATGGAGAGCGTCGTTCCGAGTGCCTGTATCACCGCCAGCAGCAGTGCTGCGTATCTGGTGTAACGGGAGATCTTCTTTCTTCCCTCATCGCCCTGCTTCGCCAGTCTCTCCAGTGCGGGGATGGCTACCGTCAGCAGGTTCATGATGATGGATGCGTTGATGTAGGGGGTGATACCCATGGCGAAGATCGTGAAGCTCTTCAGGTTATCACCGGAAATGATATTGAACAGACCAAGCATGCTGTTGGATGCTATATACTCGGCGAGCACCTCCGTATTGATGTACGGCACATAGATGTGGCTTCCGAGTCTGAACACAGCCAGCATCAGTATGGTATAGAGTATCCTTTTCCTTAAATCGGGGACCTTCCAAGCATCTTTAATTGTCTGAATCATATATTATTCCTCGATTTTTCCGCCTGCTGCCGCGATTGCTTCCGCCGCGCCCCTGCTGGCGGCGATCCCCTTGAGGGTGACGGCCACGTTGAGCTTATCGTTTCCTGCAAGCACCTTGACGCCGTCAAATCTGTTCTTTACAAGACCCTTGGCCTTGAGTTCTTCGACCGTGATCACCGCTCCGTTCTCGAAGCCGTTGAGTTTGTCGAGGCTTACGGTAGCGATGTTCTTCTTATAACGGTAGTTGGAGAATCCTCTCTTGGGCAGCTGCCTGGTCATAGGCATCTGGCCGCCCTCGAAGCCGATCCTTACTCCGCCGCCTGAACGGGAGTTCTGTCCGCCCTGGCCTCTGCCCGCGGTCTTTCCCTGTCCGGTAGCGGTTCCTCTG
>JAGACT010000028.1 GCA_017613995.1 Eubacteriaceae bacterium | reverse complement strand
TAAAAGTGGTGGTGCATCCCCAGAGCGTGGTACATTCCGCCGTGGAGTTCGAGGACAATTCCGTCATCGCCCAGCTGGGAGTGCCGGACATGAGGGGTCCCATACAGTACGCCTTCACGTGGCCGGAAAGAAAAAGCTCCCTGATATCCGAACTGGACCTTTTCGAATACGGTTCCCTCACCTTCGAGGAACCGGACACCGAAACCTTCCGCTGCCTTCCCCTGGCGCTTGCCGCGGAAAGGACGGGAGGCACGTCCATGTGCATAGCCAACGGCGCCAACGAGATCGCCGTGCAGCGCTTCCTTGCGGGAGACATCCCCTTCAGCGGGATAGCGGACATAATCGAAAAGACCCTTGAGCACGTGGCGCCCGTCATCGACTACACCCTGGACGACATCTTCAGGGCGGACAGCGCCGCCAGACAGTACGCGGCATCCGTCGTGCTCTGAATAACGGCGATATCCCGGAGGCGCGCCGGGATATCGCTCCATTGCGGCGTCCTTTTTTATCCAGAAGATTGACACGAATGTCCCGGGATGGTAAAATATCCGAAAAGACAGCAAAAAGGAGGTATAACCCCATGAAGAGAATAAAGACCCTTGAGACCCGCGATCTGAAAAAAAGCCTGAAGACCGGCGGATGCGGCGAATGCCAGACTTCATGTCAGTCGGCATGCAAGACATCCTGCGGTGTGGCAAATCAGAAGTGTGAGAAATAGCCAGATTCCGCTTCGCGGAAACGTACCGCTTGAGACATCAAGCGGTAATTTTTTTTGAAAGGATCCCGATCTTGATACATCAGTACAAACTGAACGGATACGATATAGTGCTGGACGTCTACAGCGGCAGCGTCCACGTGGTGGACGACGTGGCCTACGACATCATCGCCATGTATGAGAATACCGACGCTGAGGGCATAGTAGCGGCAATGGGGCGGATGCACCCGGAGGTCCCCGAAGAGGAGATACGCGAATGCATCGGGGACATAGAGGAGCTCAGAAGCGAAGGGAAGCTCTTCACGCAGGACGTCTACGAAAGCTTCTGCGGCACCCTTAAGGCGAACTCCGGCGTCATAAAGGCCCTTTGCCTGCACGTGGCCCATACCTGCAACCTCACCTGCAGCTACTGCTTCGCGGGACAGGGCCGCTACCGCGGAAAGGACGCCCTCATGAGCTTCGATACGGGAAAGAGGGCCCTGGACTTCCTGGTGGAGAATTCCGGCAGCCATCATAACCTGGAAGTGGATTTCTTCGGCGGGGAGCCCCTGATGAACTGGAAGACCGTAAAGGACCTGGTGGCCTACGCCAGAAGCATCGAGAAGGAGGCGGGAAAGCATTTCCGCTTCACCCTCACCACCAACGGCATGCTCATAGACGACGACGTGATAGATTTCTGCAACCGGGAGATGGACAACGTGGTAATGAGCCTCGACGGCAGAAAAGAGGTCCACGACCGCTTCAGGACGACACCCTCGGGCAGGGGCAGCTACGATACCGTGGTGCCCAGGTTTCAAAGGCTCGTGGAAAAAAGAGGCGAGCGCAGCTACTACATGCGGGGCACATATACCGCATACAACACCGATTTCGCCTCCGACGTGATCCACATGGCGGAGCTGGGATTCTCGGAACTGTCCATGGAGCCCGTGGTGGCTTCCCCCGGCGATCCCTGCGCCCTGAAGGAGGAGGATCTTCCCGTACTGATGGAACAGTACGAGATCCTGGCGCGGTACATGGCAGAGCGCCGCAGGCAGGGCCGCCCCATCACCTTCTACCACTACATGATAGATCTCGAGCACGGTCCCTGCATCTACAAGAGGCTCTCCGGCTGCGGCAGCGGCACGGAGTACATGGCGGTCACACCTTCCGGGGACCTGTACCCCTGCCACCAGTTCGTGGGAGACGAAAGGTATCTGATGGGCAGCATATGGGAAGGGGTCACCAACACCTCCCTGAGGGACGAATTCGCCTCCTGCAACGTGTACTCCAGAAGCGAGTGCTCCGGCTGCTGGGCGGCCCTGTACTGCTCCGGCGGATGCGCCGCCAACAGCTACCATGCCAGCGGAGACATCAGGGGCATCTACGAGTACGGCTGCGCCCTCTTCCGCAAGAGGATCGAATGCGCCCTCATGCTCAAGGCCGACGAAATGACGCAGGACGCTCCCGAATGCCCCGAGGGCTCCGGCGAGTGATACGAGGCGCATAAAAAGTGCCGTTTGGAGGCAATAACGGTAATAATAACAGGGAAAACACCGCACTTGCCTTTCTTTATATGATATAATTTTATGTACGTTTTCAGTCACCGGGGCGGCTTCCCGGTGAATAAGAGCAAGGAGAAAATTCTATGAACGAGAAAATGCTCAAATATATAGCGAAAAGGTTCCTTCTCGCCATATTTACCATTTTTCTGGTCATTAGCATCACCTTCTTCGTGATGCACGCCATCCCCGCCAGCCCCTTCTCCAGCGAGAAGGCCCGTTCGGACGCCGTCATTGCGGCCCTGGAGGCAAAATACGGCTTTGACAAACCCATCGGGATACAGTTCCTCAACTATCTGAAGGGGATACTTCACTTCGACTTCGGTCTTTCCACCGGATGGGGAGGAAACACCGTTGCGGGACTGATAAAGGGAGGTCTGGGGTATTCCGCCAGGATCGGCTTTACCGCCGCGGTCATAGCCATATGTCTGGGACTGATATTCGGTTCCCTGGCAGCCATAAACCGCGGCAGCCTGCTGGACAAGATCATACAGGTGGTCACCACCGCCCTGGTATCCATGCCCTCCTTCGTCATGGCGACGCTGCTGCTTCTGATCTTCGCCATCAAGCTGAAGCTCTTTCCCGCCATAGGCAGCGCCCGGAACGGACTGGTGCTGCCGGTCATATCCCTTTCCCTCTCCCCCATGAGCTACGTGAC
>JAGACT010000242.1 GCA_017613995.1 Eubacteriaceae bacterium | reverse complement strand
GGACCCGTGGCTCCCCCGCAGCCGGATCCCCCGATCACTGATCCGGATCCGCCCGTAACGGATCCGAATCCGCCCCAGCCCGATCCGAAGCCTCCGGTGATCATCCCTCCCGTGGAGCCTCCCGACGATCCGGACGAGCAGACCGACGATCCGCCGGAGGGACCCGTGGACGAAGAGCCCCAGGGGCCGACGGTCACCCTTTCGGCCATCAACTACTGGGCGGAACTGTATCACGCAGAAGTGATATACGTCATCACCCCCAACGACGCCGAGGACATCACTTCCTCCGCGGTGGTCACATCGGCCCGGGAGCCCGGTTATTCATTCTTCATCCCCTCATCCTCCGAAACCACCGTCCGCTACAACGCTGACGTGGTGGAGTACATGGAATACTTCAGCGCCGATTACTGGCACTGCGACATAACTGTCAGCTACACCCTGGACGGGGAAGCGAAGAGCGAGACCTTCAACCTGGGAGCGAGCCCCGCTGTGGCGGACATGCCATGGCTGTACGACACCGGCACCAGCTCCTCGGGACCCACGAACGCGAAAACAGTGACCTCCAACCTGTCGCTGTACTATCCGTCCGATTACAGGCATACCTTTGACGCCGCGGGATTCTGGATGGTGCGCCTTGGATGGATGGATTCATCATACAACGTGATCCTGGAAGACCAGCAGAAGGTCATCTGGTCGGGCTTTGATGACTCGGGACCCTTCTCCGGACCCACGGGGCCCGTCTCCGACAGCGGCAGGCTGCGCCTCGATTACGTCTACAGCGGCACCGTGGACGTGACGCCCCCCGATCTCACCGGCACCGCCGCCTACTTCTATCTGGAATACTTCTACGGAGGAGACGCTGCGGATACCTACGACGGAGCGACCTATGACGTGCGCAGTCCCGAATCCGTCAGAAGCTTCCCGCAGCCCGTCGCGGCGAGCACTTCCTACACCGATCCCACGGTGACCTTAAGCGGCATAACCTACTGGGGAGAATTCAACGGCCCCTTCGGCCTCCACCACATGGAAGTGGACTACAACATCGATCCCCAGGACGCGGATCCCGGCAGCATCACCTCCGACGTGACGGTGCAGGCATACAATGTGGACGGCCCCGACACCTACCCGGTGGACGGCATGGCGGTCTCGAAGTCCGGCATCACCGGCTACGGCGACGTCATGGCCAACATGAACACCTACAACAAGCTGTTCTACAACAGCGGCACGAAGTGGCAGACCACCGTAACGCTGCACTATACCATCGGAGGAGCGGCCAGGACCAAAGAGGTCACCTTCCCGCTCCAGGGACCCGACAGGCACTACAGGCTGGAGATGTATACCACCGGCGACCAGGAGATGATGGATATAGACATAATGTATCCCATGGACGATCCCCATACGTATGAGCTGAAGATCACCCGGGTGGACATTACGTTCTACCAGAAACATACCGAAGACAGCGGCGTATGGTGGGAAAACCTCGGTGACTCGGTCCCCATCTGGCAGTACGATCCCGCCCATCCGGAGCGGGACCCCTTCGTAGGTCCGACCACAAACACCTATGACAGCGACTCGGACGGCAACGACGACATGGCGGTCATCAACTACGTGACGGGTCCGGGCTCCCTGGTGAACAATGCGCTGAGCGGTATGAGCATTCCCGCCGGAGCCACCCACTACTTCCTGACCTTCCATGCCGAAGGCAGGGGGACCGATACCCGGGATTCTGCCGTTTACGACATCATCGGAGGTCTCACCAACTGGCTTGACTTCGATAGCAACTATTTCGAATTATAGAAACAACAGGAGGAACAAAATGGAAAAGAACAATTCAAAAGCATCCGTAAGGCCGGGAACCATTATCGGAGCGGTCATCGCCGTGCTCCTGACCGTACTGCTTCTCAATCCCGCCTGGCTGCCTCTTCCGAAGCAGACCATAGAAGCCATTCAGGAACTGACCAAGTCCCATTTCCTGATAGAGCGCAGCACGAAGATCACCTCGGCCCACATCCTGACCCTGATACTAGCGCTGTGCGTGATGTGGCTGTGCTACAGCGTCATCAAGCTTATCCTCAGCGCCATCGGAAAGAGGAATCCCCGTTCCAGGACCATCGCGGAACTCCTTGTAGGGACCATCAAGTACATCGCGGTGATCGCGGCCATAGTATGGGGCCTGAGCATCCTGGGAGTCAACTCCACAGCTGTGCTGGCGGGAGTCGGGATCATAGGTCTGATCATCGGCTTCGGCGCCCAGAGCCTCATAGAGGACGTCATAACCGGTCTGTTCATCATATTTGAAGGAAAGTACTCCATCGGCGACGTCATCATCCTGGACGATTTCAGGGGCACCGTAAGGGAGATCGGTGTCAGGACCACCACCATCGAGGACGTGGGCCACAACCTCAAGGTGGTGAACAATTCCGACATAAGGAACTTCCAGAACCGTTCCCGCAACAGCTCCGTGGCTTCCTGCGTGGTGGGAGTGTCCTACTCCACCGACCTGAAGGCGCTGGAGAAGATAATGGCGGAGAACCTTCCCGCCATGTACCAGGCCCACCGGGACATCTACCTTTCCGCCCCCCGTTACCTGGGCGTGGAGGAACTGGGTGACAACGGAGTGATCCTCAAGATCGTCGTGGACACCAAGGAGGAGGATATCTTCACCTCCGCCAGGACCCTCAACCGGGACATCAGAGTCCTCTTCAGCGAAAAGGGCATCGAGATCCCCTTCCCCCAGGTGGTGGTGCACAGAGGGGAATGATCCCCGAAGTTTCAGGCAAACAAAAAAAGGGCAGGACTCTGCCCGTGATCAGCGGATACGCAGAGCGTATCCGCTTTTTTACCTGTTCGAATAGAGCTTTTTAAGAACGCTGTTGCGTCTCGGATAGGCTTCGGAGGTGGGGGCTGTCTTCTCGAAGACCAGAAGGCAGCGAGCCTCCTCCCCTCCCGGCAGCACCAGTTCGTCCGAGGATGAAAAAGATGCGCTCAGAAGCGCAGTGATGTTCCTTGCTTCCTCCAGCTCTTCTGCGGCTTCCGCTCCCTTCATGGCGACGAAGATCCCTCCCTTTCTCACGAAGGGCAGCACGTATTCCATCAGCAGCGGAAGCCTCGCCACGGCCCTGGATACGGCGGCGTCGAAGCTGTCCCGGCAGCGGGGGTCTCTTGAAAGCTCCTCCGCCCTGCCGCAGAGGATGGATGCGTTGGCGATGCCGAGCTTAGCTGTCACTTCCTCCAGGAACCGAAGCTTCTTTTCCGTGGCGTCCATCAGGGTGACGTTCAGATCGCTTCTCATTACGGCGGCCACGATCCCCGGAAGGCCCGCCCCGGTGCCCACGTCTATAAGGGTGCCGGCTTCGGGTAGGACCCTCAGGGCGCTGAGGGAGTCCACGAGGTTAAGGTATATGAAGCGCTCCTCATCCTTAATGGCGGTAAGGTTCATTACCCTGTTTTTTTCAAGCACCAGCTCCATGTAGGCCAGAAGCCTTTCGGCCTGATCGTCGCTCACGCCGATGCCGAGGCTCTCGGCCCCCGAGACGAGCATGCTTTTCTTCTGTGAGATATCCAAAGTGAGGCCTCCTCAGAAAGCGCAGCTGACGCAGATGATCACGTCCCCCTCGTGGGTCAGGGATATCTTTATTACGCTGATGCCCAGCTCCTCCGCCTTCTGCTTTGCCCTGCCGTCCAGCCAGACGCAGGGGCGTCCCAGTTCGTTCTTTCTTATGATGATGTCCTTGAAGCTGATGCCGGTAAAGCCGGTGCCCAGGGTCTTGGAGATGCATTCCTTCTCGCTGAAAAAGCAGGCCAGCCTCATGGCCGGATCCTTCGCGGCCATGTATACCGCAAGCTCGCTCTCCTCCAGGATCTTTCTGGCGAGACGGTCCCGGATGCTGTCCCTCATTTTGCGGAAGCGGGATATCCTGGTGGAATCCACCCCCATCCCCTTCATGTGCTCGGATGTATCGAAACTAACTGCCATTTATTACCTCCAAAGAAAAAAACCTCTCGGGCAGCCCCTCAAGGTTTTATTATCTTATGCCATAGCGTTGAGCTTTTTAGCTAACTTACTCTTTTTTCTGTTTGCGGCATTCTTGTGGATGATGCCCTTTGAAGCGGCCATATCGAACTTCTTGGAAGCGAGTCTGTATCCGCTCTGTGCCTTCTCCACATCGCCTTCAGCAACAGCTGCGAGGAACTGCTTCTCAGTGGTCTTGAGATTGGTCTTGACCATCTTGTTGCGCAGTCTTCTCTTCTCATTGGTAAGCGCTCTCTTTTTAGCTGATTTGATGTTTGCCAAAATTCCACCTCCGTAACTTCATTATTATAGCATAAGCATTTTGAGATGCAATATAAATAGCGGGTCAAATTACTTATTTTGCACTCAAGATGCCTGAAGGAGCGCTTCCGAGGGTGCAGAAAGCGCCTCCCAGACTATCATTTTTTATTCAGTGTCTTTTTTCCAGAATTTGATCTGTACGTCGCCGATCTTCATCTCGACCTTGTCATAGCCTTCGGATGAGATCCGCTCCACCTGCTCCGTATCCGACATGACCTCCGCCACGGGTTCGGGCACTTCCTGGATCACGGTGGGTGTCGGTTCGTAGACCGGCGCCGCTGCCCTGGATACGCGGTCCTCCCTCATCCTGTTCACGGCGGCTGCGCCTCTCCTGAACTTGTAATGGGGGTTCTCCACGATCCTTCCGTCCACGATCACGACGGGACTGTCCACATCGATGATC
>JAGACT010000241.1 GCA_017613995.1 Eubacteriaceae bacterium | reverse complement strand
GTTTAAGTATAGCAGAGCCGGTTTTAGGAAAGCTTTAGAAAACCTCATTTTGTATTTCACGGATAAAAAATCCTCCTGCTTCCCTGGGGAAGAGGAGGACATCCTTCGTGTGATCACACAGTGCTTCATGCATCCGGACTGGAGCTGTATCCTATGATCAGTCCTCCGTATTCCGCGTAATAGGTGCACAGCCCTCTGGTCTGGAACAGTTTTATATGGGCGTCCTCCCAGATGGAGAGCACCGCGTCTTTTACCATGGCGGCGAATTCCGGATTCATGCAGTGGTCTATTATGACTTCGTGGACGCGGCCCGCCCGGTGCTTCATGTCGTCGATCACCACCTTTATGGCCTTCTTCCTGCCCCTGGCCACTCCCTTGATGTCTATGGTGCCCTCGGGACTCGCTATGCCTATGCCCATGAGTCCTATGGTGTGGGCGATGAAGCCGGTGATGGGGCTCATCCTGCCGTTCTTGACAAGGTTGTCGAAGGAGCTGAGCACGTAGGAAGTATAGGTGGTCTTCGTGTATTCCCGTATCCTGTTCATGACGTCCTCGAAATCCAGTCCCTCGCTTATCAGGGAGCAGAGCTTCCTGAGGATCAGGATGATCTCCGAGCCGGTGGTGCGGGAATCGATGACCTCTATATTTTTATCGGGATACTCCTCCAGTACCATCGCCCGGGCGGTCATGGCGGAATTGTAGCTGCCGGAAAGGCCGCTGGTGATGGTCAGCGCCAGTACGTTGCCCTCCCTGACAAACAGATCGTGCCATGCACCGGGGGAGGGGCATGCCGACGATGATCCCTTCTTCGTCGCCTTCATTGCGTCCAGGAGCACCTGGGTGTCCAGGTTCTCGTCATCGACGTAGTCGACTCCGTCCACGTTTAACGTAAACGGCACCGTAAAGAAATCCACGTTGTCGGGTTTTTCCTCGGGGCTGAAAAGATCGATGCTTGAATCAGCGATTATGTTCCATTTCATACACATTACCTCCGGTGTATACAAAATGTTCCCGTCAAGTCCGATGTTGTGTCTGATTTTTTTGATTATAGCATAAATGAGGGCCGGGGTATCAAAAAACAGTATAACATCGAAAGAAAAATGAGACCGTATCTCCCGGCTCCGGCCTTAAACGGGACATCCCCCCGAAGAAAAAGTAACGGTATACATTTTTGCCGGAATGTATTATAATTCTTCTGTACGTCACTGCCGCAGGCTTCATAAGCTTCCGGGAGAGGCGCATAATATTTTCAGCAAGGAGAGAACAGGCTATGATAAGAACCGATACCGTATCACTCACCAAAGCAGACGCGGTGGCCTACAGACAGAAACTGCCCGCGGGAGGCTCCGGGATCGTAGTGGTCCGCAGTGACTGTCCCCAGCCCGGCATCGCATCGATCAGCAAGACGTCGGGGGAACCATTCCCCACGGCCAATACACAGGAAAGATTCTATCCGAGGGAATTGTTCATGGAAGCGATGGAACTCACCGCGGGACTGCCCTACAGAAAGCAGGGCAGCGTAAAGAACATTAAGGACGTGCCCGAGGAACTTAAGGAAGACGAAAACGCGGCAGCGGCAGAGGAGATCATCGTGGACAGCGAGGATTACCGCAGGATAGTTGAGTATTTTACCGACAAAAACGGGAAACTCTCCTACGAGCTGCTCAACAGGGATATGATCCGGTTCGCCAACCGCAGCAGCGTGGTCCGCAGGATGATCGCCGATAACGAAAAAATCGACGGCATACGGCTGTACGTGACGGGCTCGAAGTTCAGAAGCATCTGCGGCAACGGCGATCTGACGGACGAGCAGGTGCTTGCGATCACGGAGTTGCTCGACGAAGTAAGCCCGAAGGGCGTATTCAGAGAATTCAACGGCGAGATCAGAAGAAAGCTTCAGAAGAAATAACAAACCGACGGGAGATATCCCTGCACCGGCACCGGCTCAGAGCCGTGCCGGTCTTTTTTTTTCGTATAATAAAAGCACCTCCGAAGGGAGGCGCCCGAAATGAACAGTTTACAGTATTACGTTTACTCCAGGCCGAACAGCCATCTCAGTCCGTGCCTGTTCATGAGGTAAACGGCTGCCAGGGAAACGAGCAGCAGAATCAGCGCAATAAACGTGCGTCCGCCCATATCCGTTTTGGGATTGGGATCCTCCGACGGGGGCATGATCCCGCAATCCGCAAAGGCGGGACCGTTCTGAAGATCGTCGAAATCGAGGGAAACCGTATACTTTCCGACCTCGGTCGGGGCATCGGAGCCAGCGTCAAAACCCGTATCCTCACGCCCGCTGTAAACGAACTGCTTCACGGAGATATCCTTCCTAGTGGCCTTGTTGAAGGCCTTAGGATTCTCGAGAATCGTTCCGTGGGGCTCTCCGTCCTATTCTGCGTTCTCAGCGGCTACGGTCAGTATGATCTTCCCGTCGGTAAGGCCGCAGTCGCCCCGCAGCTCGTAACAGAGACAGATGGCATTTATAACGGCCCCGTCAGCCACGTATTCATACTCGTGATGGTGGAGCGTTGCCTCGATTATCGGAGCCTCAGCCCTAGTCGCAATCTTTTTCGGCGTGACCCGGTAGTAGTCGTCGTAGCTGGAGAAATACTCCGCCGGATGAGCTCTGTTTCCCGCTGATGAGTATCCCGCGGTAAAGATCCCGTGGTCATCCATGTTGACTCCTATGCCGGCTCCGTCCGCTGTTGCCTCAGGGTACAATGCTTCGATTAAATATTATATTTTTCCGCATCGCGCTCTGCTTTTTACCTTCCACGGGACAGTATTTTCAGAATATGCACGGATCTTTCGGCCAGGATACAGCCTGGGAAAAAGGGGGAACGCCCGTCGGTATTATCCGCCTTCGGAGAGCTGCCGATACTGCCTTTACATACGTAAAGATCCCCCCGAAGGGGGATCGGAATGACCCGATATTATTTTTTTACCCTGTCGAAGGTGAAGGTCTCCAGAAACTTCCTTGTCCTTTCCTTCCGGGGATGTTCGAAGATCTCCTCCGGGGTCCCCTCCTCCACTATGGCACCCTGGTCAATGAAGATCACCCTGTCGGCCACTGCCCTGGCGAAGGACATCTCGTGGGTGACGATCACCATGGTACTGCCCTGCCTGGCGAGGGAAAGTATGACGTCCAGAACCTCCCTTACCATCTCGGGATCCAGGGCAGCGGTTACCTCGTCGAAGAGCATGACCTCCGGGTGCATGGCAAGGGCCCTGACTATGGCGACCCTCTGTTTCTGGCCGCCGGAGAGCTGCCTCGGATAGGCGTCCTTCTTTTCCTCCAGCCCCACCCTTCTGAGAAGCTCCAGGGCTTCCCTCTCGGCTTCGGAGCGATCCCTCTTCTGCACCAGCACGGGGGCCATGGTAATGTTCTGAATGATGGTCCTGTGGGGGAAGAGCTCGTAGCTCTGGAACACCATTCCTATCTTCTGGCGTATGGCGCTCACGTTCCTGGAGGAGCCGTCTATCTTCACTCCGCGGAAGGTTATGCTCCCTCCCTGGATGGGCTCGAGGCCGTTGATGCACCTCAGCAGAGTGCTCTTGCCGCAGCCGGAGGGCCCTATGATGACCAGGACCTCACCCTCGTGCACCGTAAGGGACAGATCCCTGAGGACCGCGTCGGTGTCATAAATCTTAGTGATGGAATCGATCTTAACCAGTTCCTCGGCCATCAGCTCCATTTCCTTTCAAGGTATTTCGAGAACATGCTTATGGGCCAGCATGCGATGAAGTAAAGAAGGAAGACCGCCAGGTATACTCCGAACGCGGCGTTCGGAGAGGAGGTGCGGTTCGCTTCTATTATCTGCTGCCCCACCTTCAGCACCTCCACCACCCCTATCATCATCACCAGGGACGTGGTCTTGATCATCCTGGTAACAAGGTTGATGGAAAGGGGTATGAGCCTTCTCACCGTCTGGGGTATTATCACGTGGATGTAGGCCTGGGGCAGCGTCATGCCCAGTGCCGAGGCGCTCTCGTACTGATGGGCCGGTATGCTTATGAGGGATCCCCTCACCAGATCCGCCATCTCCGCCGTGCCCCAGAAGCTGAACACTATGACGGAGGAGAGCGTAGCGTCGATGTTTATCCCCAGGACCCTGGTGGTACCGAAGAACACTATGAACAGCAGCACCATCTGGGGCATTATCCTGACGATCTCAAGATATACGCGAAATACCGCCGACAGAACGGGCTTCTTCAGCGACATGAGCATTCCTATGATGATACCGCAG
>JAGACT010000240.1 GCA_017613995.1 Eubacteriaceae bacterium | reverse complement strand
CCGGCATATCCGAGAAGATGATCGATCCCGACAGGCTCCGGGGCCTTATAAGCATGGCAAAGAACAACGCCGTGGGGCCGGAGGAGTTTCTGGAGGAGTACGCCGAAGTCTACAGGGCCCGGGACATCGCCAGGCTTTACGGCGCCTATCAGCAGAAGCTCATGGAAAACAACGCCATGGATTTCGATGATCTGCTGTTCAATACCTACAGGCTGTTCCTTTCCGTTCCCGAGGTGCTGGAATACTACCAGGAGCGCTTCCGCTACATCCTGGTGGACGAGTACCAGGATACCAACAGGCTGCAGTACGAGATAATCGCCCTTATAGCGCAGAAGTACCGGAACATCTGCGTATGCGGAGACGACGACCAGAGCATCTACGGCTGGAGAGGCGCGGATATCCGCAACATCCTGGAATTCGAGGAGGATTTCCCGAACGCCAGCGTCGTACGGCTGGAACAGAACTACCGCAGCACGTCCAACATCCTTGACGCCGCCAACGCGCTGATCAGCCACAACAAGGGCAGGAAGGGCAAGAACCTCTGGACGGAGGCGGGGGCAGGCGAAAAGATCCATATCCTGGAGAGCGGCCGGGACCTGGACGAGGCCCAGAGAGTGGTATACGAGATAAACAGGCGGGTGGGCGACGGACTCAGATATTCCGACATCGCGGTGCTCTACCGAACCAACGCCCAGTCCCGAGTCATAGAAGAGGGCCTTATCAGAGCGGAGATCCCCTATCAGATAGTCAGGGGCACCCGCTTCTACGACAGGCTGGAAGTAAAGGACATCATGGCCTACCTGAGGGTGGCCGAAAATCCCTACGACGAGGTGTCCTTCATCCGCTCCACCGGAGCACCGAAAAGGGGCATAGGCCCCTCCACCGTGGAAAAGCTGAGGGACTACGCTTCCTTCAGGGGCATCTCCCTGCTGGAGGCGGCCTCCCAGGCCCCGGAGATCCCGGGCCTCGGCGGGGCAGCGGTGAAGAAGCTGGCAGAATACTGCAGTCTCATAGAAAGGGTCCGTTCGACGGCGGAAGAATCCGGCCTGGCGGAAGGGGTCAAGGAGCTCATTTCCGCCAGCGGATACATGGATTACCTCAGGGCTTCACATCCCGACGACAGTGAAGGAAGGGTCGAGAACCTCAACGAGCTGGTGAACGCCGCCAGCGATTTCGAGCAGACCAGCGAGGACAGCTCCATAAGGGCGTTCCTCGAGAACGCGGCCCTGATAGCCGGCATAGACAGCGTGGACGACGACGAGGGCCAGGTCCTGCTGATGAGCATACACAACTCGAAGGGCCTTGAATTCAGATGCGTGTTCGTGGTGGGCGTGGAGGAAGGACTGTTCCCGCTGTCGAAGGCGGCGGAGGACCAGGCCTCTCTGGAAGAGGAAAGGAGGCTGTGCTACGTGGCGATGACCAGAGCCATGTCCTTCCTGTATATGTCCTTCGTGAATCAGCGCAGGCAGTACGGGATGACGCGGCCGGCCTTCCCGTCCCGTTTCCTGGGGGAGATCCCCTCCGAGCTGACGGACGCGGAGGAAGCGGAAGTGTCCAGGAGGGAGCGCTCCTTCTTCAACGACGCGGTGTTCGCGAGGCCCCAGACGAGAACGGTCCCGCAGCGCTACGAAGCAAAGCCGGCGGCGAAAAAGGAGATGCCGGTGAAGGAAGGGGACTACTCCATTGCCGACAGGATAGAGCATCCCGTCTTCGGCACCGGGACGGTGATCGACATCACCCGCTCCGGGGAGAAGATACTTCTCACCCTGGCCTTTGCGGGCCTCGGGATCAAGAAGATCGATCCCTCGAAGGTGGAACTGAAAAAGGTAAAGTGATAATAAAAAAGACAGGCAGAACGCAGCATGTTTTGCCTGTCTTTTTGGTCAATCACAACAAAGCTGTTAAATGCGGGCTTGTATTTAATTACCAGTGTTTCCCTCATCGGTGCTGCCCGTTTCGGGATCTGTTGGATTTTCGGGAGGTTCAACGGGAGGTTCATCGGGATCTGGTTCAACGGGAGGCTCTTCGGGAGGATCCGGGTCGGTTGGTTCCACGTAGATCGGCTTATCGTCATAGCTGGCGTTGCTGCTCTGGCCCACATGGACCTGGCTGCCGTAAATGAAGCAGTCGAAATAGGCGCCCAGATACTGGGAGATGCCGTTTATCCTTATCTCAAAATGAAGATGCGGTCCGGTGGATTCACCGGTGCTTCCCATCCTGCCGATGAACTGCAGCTGCTTCACGCTCTGCCCCTCGCTTACTCCTATGTAGCTCAGGTGGGCATACATTGTCTGGTATCCGTCGGCATGGGCGATGATGATGTAGTTGCCCCAGGAGTAATGTCCCCATTCCGTCTTGAGAACGGTGCCGGCGTCGGATGCATAGATGCCGGTGCCCTCCCTGTTTGCTATGTCGACAGCATGGAAGCCCGCATGGGAATCCCCTTCCCTGGACGTGTCGGTTATGAGTCCAGTGGTGGGAACCACGAAGCGACCCTCGGAGTAGGCCTCCGGCAGGGGCCTGGTCCCCTTGGCCCGCATCTCAGTCACGGGTTCGCGGATGTACTGTTCCTCGATGATCTCCTCTCCGACCATGATGCCGTTGACGCTGGTCACGTAGGAGTGGACCTTCTTTCGCCCGTCGGAGCCCGTGGTGGTGGTGAACAGCTCTCCTATG